>JBJTSM010000604.1:0-2124 GCA_046076685.1 Planctomycetia bacterium
CGCCGGTGGCAGGGTACGCTATTTTGCGATTATTGCTTCACGGGCAATTATCCAGAAATAGAATACCGGCATGCCACGGAAGCTTGGACAACTCGAAGCCGCCGCTCTCGCCCTCGCCCAGATGCGGAATCTCCGCACTATGCGTGTGGGTGAACTGGCCTCCGGGCTACGCCTGTCGGCGAAGCAAGAGCGGGAGCTCCTCAGCCGCATGTCGCGGTCCGGCATGATCGCGAATGTCCGCAAGGGGCTGTACCTGTTTCCGCCGAGATTGCCCCTCGGCGGTATATGGACGCCGGACGAGGCCACCGCCATCAACGCCCTGATGGCAGACAAGAACGCCCGCTATCAGATCACCGGGCCCAAGGCCTTCAATCGGTACGGCTATTCGGAGCAACTCCCTGCTCTCACGACGATCTACAACGACGCGATCTCCGGCGAGCGACGGGTCGGGAGCGGATCGCTGAAGCTCATCAAGGTCGCCCGCGACAGGCTCGGCGGTGTCGAGAAAGTTCGAATGCCTTCCGGCGAGACCCTCGTGTACTCATCCCGCGCCCGCACCCTCGTCGACGCCGTCTACGAGTGGTCCCGATTCGATAGCCTGCCCGAAGCCTATGACTGGATACGGGCAGATCTCGCCGCCGGCAGGATCCCAGCAGACGAGTTGGCCCGCATCGCCGTGCAATACGGGAACATGGGGACGATGCGCCGAATCGGCGCGATCCTCGAACGGATCGACGCGAGCAAAGCCGCCAGGTCTCGCCTGGAGCGAGCAGTGACGGCGACGACCGCGAAAATCCCGCTAGTACCAACGCGCCCAGCTCGCGGGCCCGTCTCGAGAGCGTGGGGAGTTGTGATCAATGGCTGACCGCGATGACGCCCTCATCAAGCTGCATGAAGACGTCCCACTATTTCGCGAGGCGCTCGCGTTCACGGCGGCGAAGACTGGCTTCAATGCGCCGGTGATCGAGAAGGACTACTTCGGCACCGTTCTGCTCTGGGATTTCACCCACCATGGCGGGGCCGATCTGATCTTCAAAGGCGGCACGTGCCTTGCAAAAGTGCACGTGGGCTTCTACCGGCTCAGCGAGGATCTCGATTTCGCAATCCCGATGCCTGTCGACGCAAGCCGCGGTGAACGGAGTCGTGCTGCGGACGCCATCAAGCAGGCCGTGGCAGGCGTGTCGCAGCGACTATCCGGGTTCTCGTGCGCCGCCGAACTCAAGGGTGCCAACGACTCGGCCCAATACAGCGGCGTCGTGACCTATCGGTCCGTCCTGAGCAACGAGCCTCAAGTGATTCTCATCGACGTGAGCGTTCGCGAGCCGATGCTGACGCCTCCCGCCACGCTCTCGGCGCAAACAGTGCTGATGGACCCGATCAGCGGACAGTCCGCCGTACCCGGATTGGAGGTAACCTGCATCAACGCCTTGGAAGCCATGGCCGAGAAGTTTCGGGCCGCGCTGTCCCGGCGCGACGTCGCCATACGCGACTTCTATGACCTCGACTATGCGGTGAGGAAGCTGTCGTTGGAGCTGGGTAACGCGTCGTTCGGCGACATGGTGCGCCGCAAGCTGGCGATTCCAGGTACTCCACCGGTGGATGTTGGCAGTGAGCGTATGGCCACCTTGCGAAGGCAGGTCGATGCGAAACTCAAACCTGTGCTTCGGGAAGAAGAGTTTCGCGACTTCGACCTCGACAGGGCGATAGCGCTGGTCGTGGATATGGCGACACGTGTCGCCTGAGCGTCACCCGCAATGGCGGCGGGCGAGCTGCCGGGCCTGAGCACGCCGTGAGGCGTGGCTTTCCAGCAGATAGACCCCGCGGCCGGTCAGCCACTGGACCAGCGAGACGCGGAGATGGCGAGCACGGCCCGTCGGCCGCTGCTCGAGGAGTTTCAGGATGACCGAGCCGTCGGGCATGTAGCGAACATGCCGCACCGGCCGATCGTTGAATGTGGTGATCTTCACCATGGGACCTTCCGTGAAAAAAAGAAGGCAGGGGCGGCACCCGAAGGCACCGCCCCTGCCGTGAGAAACCCCGAGAGCCGATCGGACTTCAACGCCCGTCGGCCATGGCCCCGTCAGGCCGTTGGCTGGCCCGCCTCGGGGCTGCGTAGAGTTCCGG
>JBJTSM010000605.1:0-2602 GCA_046076685.1 Planctomycetia bacterium
CCAGACCGCAATTCCATCGCCCGTTTGACACCCTGTGCGCATCACTCATAAAGTGTTTATAGGGAAGCGTTTGACGCTCGTTCGTACCCCGCCGCCACACGTCCAAGGATGATCCGGTAACGGCCATGGGCAAATCAAGGCCGCCACGACCAAGGTCACGGCGACTGCCAACTCGCAGCTCTTACGTGTGGGGAATCGACATCGGCAAATGCGCCCTCAAGGCGTTGCGGTGCCGCGTTTCTTCCGGGGCGGGAAAACTCGAGGCCGTGGCCTGTGAATACATCGAATATCCGATGATTCTCACCCAGCCGGAGGCCGATCCCGTCGAGTTGGTGCAATCGGCGCTCGAGCAACTGCTCAGCCGGAATGACCTGAAAGGCGATGCCGTCGCCGTGTCGGTGCCCGGCAATCTTGGGCTTTCGAAATTCATCAAGCTGCCGCCGATCGAGGCCAAGAAGATTCCGGACATCGTGAAATACGAGGCCCGGCAGCAGATTCCGTTTCCGCTCGAGCAGGTGGTCTGGCGGTGGCAGCGGCTCACGTCGGGCATGGAGGCCGAGGGGTTCGTGCTCGACGCCGAAGTCGCCCTGTTCGCGATGAAGCGAGAGCAGGTGTTCAAGGCGCTGGCTCCGCTCATGCAGGCCGGCATCCAGGTCGACGTGCTGCAACTGGCTCCTATCGCGCTGGCGAACGTGGCGATTTTTGATCAGTTGCCCAATCCCGAAACGATCGACCCCGATCAGCCGGCCCCTTTCATCGCGTTGGTCTCGGTGGGCGTGGATTCGACCGATCTCGTGGTCACCAACGGCAGACGCGTCTGGCAGCGCAGCATCCCGTCGGGTGGCAGCAACTTCACCAAGTCGCTCGTCCAGGGCATGAAGTTGACGTTTTCACGGGCGGAAAACCTCAAACGCAACGCGGTCAAGGCCGAGGATCCGAAGGCCGTCTTCAAGACGATGAAGCCGGTTTTCAACGAGTTCGCCGCCGAACTGCAGCGGTCGCTGAACTATTTCACGGGCACCGATCGTTCCGCGACGATCGGGAAGGTGTTGTTGCTTGGCAATGCGACGAAGCTTCGCGGGCTGACGGACTTCATCGGGCAGCAGCTCCAGTTGGATGTCCAGCGACTCGATATGTTCAACGGTCTGGAGGGGGCTGCCGTGTTGTCCAACCCGGTGTTCAAGGAGCACCAGGTTGCCTTCGGCACCGCCTACGGTCTCGCCCTGCAGGCGGCGAAAAAGGCGGCGATCAGCACGAACCTGCTCCCGAACGAGATCGTCCGGGATCGGATCATCGAGTCCAAGAAGCCCTGGGCCGTAGGGGCTTTGTTGGGGCTTCTCGCCGCCGCCCTGGTCAGCTATTTCGGCATGTATGTCGCCTGGACGGCCTACATGCCCAATCTGTACGCGGCGGCCTTCGACAAGGCAGAGGCGGTCAAGAAGCAGTCCGCGGCATCCACCGCGGCCATCGGGCAGGTTCGGGAGCGGCAGGCGGCAGCAATCGCCCAGCAGCAGTGGCTGGCAGCGGTTCAAAACCGCCGCTTCGAGACGCTTGACATGCTGAGGGCGCTGCAGTCGCTGCTGCCACGCGACGAGGGTGAGGCGATCCCGGAGAATCCCGCCGATCGTCACGAGCTTCACATCGAAAGGCTGGATTGTCAGTATTTCCCCGACTTGTCCGCATGGTTTACGTCCGTGCAGCAGCAGTGGGCTGAGACCCACATCGGCGACGAGCCGCCAGCCGAGAGGCAGGCGGATCCGGGCGCAGAGGGCGGGGTCGCGGCGCAGGAAGGGCAGCCTCCCTCCGAACAGGCGGAGGGTGAGGCGACGGAAGGGGAGCAGTCGGAGAAACAGCCTGCGTTCTCTCCTCCGGCTGGAGCAGGTTGGATCGTCGAACTGCAGGGCTACCACTACCACAACGAGGATCGGCACAAGCCGTCGGAAGGCGCGCAGTTTCTCCGGGAGACGCTCGTGAAGAACCTGTTGGGGGGCCAGGATGGCGAGGAGGTGCGGGTGACGGTTTCTACCGGCCCACTGGCGGGTAAGGAAGTGGGTGTTCGCGAACTGGGGATCGGCTACCCCGTCATCATCGAGTCGTCGTCCATCAAAAAGGTGAGGATTCCCGTGGCGAACCCGGTGGCGAACGTGAACGTGCCAGGACAGGCCATGCCCCCCGCTGCGCGGCTTCCGGGCGGTGAAAACCCTGAGGCGAACGTGCCTCAGGATTTGGTGCTCAAACGCTATGACTTTGTTCTGCAGTTCTGCTGGCAGCCCCGGCCTGCCGGCGAGGTGTCGACGCCGTCAGCGCCGCCGCCGCCGCCGGCCGCGGAGCCCGAGTGACGCGTTCCCGACCGGTCTCGCCCTGAAGCCATTCTGACCCCCTGGTTCCTTTCCGTCATGGCCAAGATTTCCGCCGCCGACACGTTCCGCCCCCTGATGGGAGCGTTTGCGAAGTATCACTTCTGGCTGCTCGCCATCGTGGTGCCGTCGGTGTTGCTGCCGCTCGTGTTTCTTGCCCGCGGCACCTTGGCCGCAAAGATCCAGACCCAGAGAGGCATCATCGACGGGCACATCAAGACGATGGACGCCATAGGGAAAATCAC
>JBJTSM010000606.1:0-5599 GCA_046076685.1 Planctomycetia bacterium
GTCGCCAAGACCAGCTTCCATGCGGCGCTGCACCTCGCCGACGACCATGTGGTGCTGCCGAGCGGATCGGCGCTGGGGTTTGGCGTCGGCCCGCTGTTGCTGTCGGCCGCGGCAGGCGGTCGGCCCGAGCATGACAGCCAGCTGACGCTCCTGCCCGGCCGGTTCACGACGGCCGCCCTGCTCTTCGCGCTATTTCATCCGCACACCACGCGGATCGAGCACGCCGTGTTTTCCGAGATCATGCCGCGGCTGGTCGCCGGGCGGGCGGATTTTGGCGTCTGCATCCACGAGGGACGGTTCACCTGGCAGGGCCAAGGGCTCGGCTTGGTCGAGGATCTCGGCAGCCGTTGGGAGAAGGAGACGGGCTGCCCGCTGCCGCTCGGCGGCATCGTGGCGGCGAGCCGGCTGCCGCGGGAGACGATCGAGGCGGTGCAGCGGGTGATTCACGACTCGCTGCGGTATGCGCTGGCCGATCGGCAGGCGGCGCTGCCGACGATGCGGCAATACGCCCAGGAGTTCGAGGACGACGTGCTCATGCGGCACGTCGATCTCTACGTGAACGAGTGGACGCTCGATCTCGGGGCGACCGGTGGAAAAGCGCTCGACGAGCTGTCGGCCCGGGCGGCCTCGATCGGCCTGGGCACCGGCCGCCGGCTGCGGATTTTCGAGTGACGGCAACGCGCCGTCACCATGCGGGTGGTTTGGCGTGGAACGCGTCACCCCCCGGCTTCCGCCGGGGGCTTTGGGGGATCGTGGTGATGCACACCATCGTCCAGAAGCCCCTCGCGGGTCACTCGGCCTGGAGGTCGAAGACGAGGTCGCTGGTCGCGGCGGTGACGTCGACGGAGAGGCCGGAGGTGTCGGGGTTGCCGTAGCGCTTGGGGATGTTCGACCGGTTGGCCTCGGGCGAAAACATGTCGGCGGGACGGTTGGTGGGATCGATCGGCTGCGGGCTGACGATGCTCACCTTGTAGGGGCCCTTGACCACGCCGGGAAACGACTCCGCCGACTCCATCCTGAAGGAGCCGGCCTTGATGCCGCCCATCGCGCTATGGCCGTCGGGATCGTCGGGCACGAACTGCACCGTGCCATATGCGAGCGGCTTGCCCGCGACCGTCACCCGGCCCGACACGGGCACGCGGTTGGGGAGTTTGCCGCCGCTCTCGCCGCAGCCGGTCGCGGCCAGCGTGAGCATGGCCAGCGCGGCGAGCATGCTCGCGCGGCTGGATCGATTCGCCGTCTGCACCGCGCGTCTGCCGGCCGCCGTCGTCATCTATCAAAACTCCGATTTATCGACCGTCTCACCGCCATTGATCGTGCCCAGCTGCTGCCAGACGTCTCGCGCGATCGAGTCGCTCACATACCGCACGGCGGCGTCGGCGAAGACGGTGTTCACACCCCCTTCATGGTAGCTGCGGGCCATGTGGGCCCAGTTGCCCCAAGCACCGCCGGCCGCGTTGCACGGAGCCTTTCGCTTGGGCACGGCTGGAGTGGCGGTGTCTTGGCAGAGATTGGGCACCCAACTCCACACGCGATCCGGTGTCGTGGAGTTTGGGACTTGCCAGGTGGAAAAATGGGCTCCGAATTGGTTCCACCAGGCGCCGCGGAGGTCATCGGTGCGGTCGGAGCCGGCGATGCACTCGGAAAACGCCAGCGTCGTGGAGAGGCCGTCGGTCACGTCCTTGTCGCGGCGGGCGACGCTGAAATTGAACAGGGGAAGCGACGTGGATGTGTCCTTGGGGCCCTGGTTGGTGAACGGTGAGTCCTGGCTGATGAGGTTGCCGTTCGACCCGCTGAAGAGGGCCACGTAGTTCGCCCGAGACCAGGGGTCGGTGGCGTCCCACGCCGTGCAGCGGCCGGCCGTGTCGGACGGACAGAGGTAGCCGCCCACGCGGGTCTGGAACGACGCGCCGTTTGTCGCGACCGAGGTGCTGCTCCCTTCGCCGACCGTCAGGTTGATCCGCTTGTAGAGGCCGTCTTCTTCCACGTAGGGCAGCAGCCACACGGCCCAGGTCACGCGTTTGTCGCCCCACGTGTTGTCGATCCGGCAGCCCATCGGAAAGGTGCGGTAGGCGGAGAGGTAGGAGTGGCTGGCGAGGCCGATCTGCTTGAGTTTGTTGCTGCAGGCGCTGCGGCGGGCGCTCTCGCGGGCCACCTGCACCGCCGGCAGGAGCAGGCCGGCGAGCGTGCCGATGATCACGATCACCGCAAGCACCTCCACGAGGGTGAACCCGCGGCGATCGAGAACGCGGCCTGTTGTGATGGGTGTCATCATCTCCTCCCCTGCTTGGCATACATCGTCCGCCGCCACCCCGGCCGCCGGTCTGTCTGGCGGCACGACGAGGAACCGCGGCGATGCGAACGCACTCGCCGAACTATAGCCCGATGGGGCCGGCCGGAGGGTTTGTCTGCGCCCGGTAAAGGTGCGTAGAAAACCGACCGCGTTTTTCGCGACGACGTCCGGTTCTGGCTACACTGCGACGAGGCCGCCGTGCATGGGTGTGGATCTGTCCGGCCGCGGCGGTCGCTCGTTTCGCAGAGGAAAACCCGCGATGGGATCGATCACCACCCGTGAGCCGCGGCGGCCGGCGGTGCAGGCCGACGAAGTCCGGCTCGATCGCAGCCCGCCGGAGCTCGTGGTGCACGAGATCGTCTCGTCGCACGGCAGCCACGGGCCGGGCGAGAGCGACCGCTACCTGCACCACCAGTGGGCGGTGATCCTGCTTGTCCGCGGCGGCTACCGCGTGGGCAGCGACGCCCGGCGGTCATTCGACGCCCAGGCCGGCGATTTTCTGATCATGTCGCCCGAGTGCGACCATGCCTGGACCACCGTCGGCCACGCGGTCGGAGGCCGCGAGGGCGTGTCGGCCCTGTTCGCGCTCTTCCGGCCGCCGTCGGCCCTGGAACTGCTGCTCCGCTATCCCGAGGTGCAGCCGCACTACAGCCTCCTGCGGATCGCCGACCAGTCAATGCTGCGGCGGATGATCCGCTGCTTCAAGCAGATGGAGGCGATCTGCAACTCGCGGCTGCCCAATCGCGTGGCGCTGCAGTTCAACCTGCTCGAGCAGCTCTTGCTCTGGTGCCAGGCGGCCCAGCATTCCCGGCACGACGTCACCGACCGGCGGGTGCAGCGGGCGATCGAGTTTCTGGCGGGCAACCTCGCCGAGGAGATCACGATCGAACGGATCTGCCGGGTCGCACGGCTGTCGCGGTCGCAGCTGGCGGTGCTCTTCGAGCGGTCGCTCGGCACCTCGCCGATGCGGTATCTCGAAAAGCTGCGGATCGACCGGGCCAAGCAGCTCCTGCGGCTGAGCAACCA
Organism: Planctomycetia bacterium; assembly: GCA_046076685.1. Classification (GTDB taxonomy): domain Bacteria; phylum Planctomycetota; class Planctomycetia; order Pirellulales; family UBA1268; genus CAMCQY01. The sequence continues at coordinate 3,320 of JBJTSM010000606.1, forward strand.
GAAATTCGCCGGCGTGGCGGCGGCCGTGGGGTTTTGCGACGCGAAATACCTGTCGCACCGGTTCAAGGCGGTGGTCGGGATGACGCCGAGCGAGTACCGGGCCGCGTCCCGCGCCGAGGCGGGCGACCGGTAGGTGGGCGCGCGGGGGCGGGCCGCAACGGGGCGGTGGGGAGTGGATCGCGTCACCCCCCGGCTTCCGCCGGGGGCTTTGGGGGAGCGTGGTGATGCACACCATCGTCCAGAAGCCCCTCGCGGAAGCGAGGGGACGATGCCCGCCATCACCATGCGGCGGTTGTCGGGGATGCATCGCCGAGCAGCCGGGCGGGTTTTTTGATCGTGACGCTTTCCACGTCGGCGGCCGAAAGGCCGACCTGCTCGGCGAGCACGCGGCGGACGACCTCCGGCGAGGCCGTGCTGCCGCAGAGATGCGAACGGTCGGCCGACCAGGCCGCGCCGTCCTCCCCCACCACCACCTCCCGGCCGCCGAGCCGGTAGTGGCCCGGCCCCATCCCGCCGGCGGCCGTGGCGTCGGTCACGGCGATGAGCCGCTCCACGCCCACGAGCCTCACGATCGTGCGCAGGAAGGCCGGGGGCAGGTGCACGCCATCCGGGATCACCATCACCCACGGCAGGCGGTCGGCGGCGAGCAGCCGCTGGATCACGTTGTCGTGACGATGCAGCAGGAGCGGGCAGCCGTTGCCCAGATGGGTGGCCGCCGCGAGCCCCGCGTCGATCGCGGCGGCGAGGATCTCGGCCGGTGGATCACAATGGCCCGCGGAAACCACGATTCCCCGGTCGGCCAGCCAGCGGGTGGTGGCGAGGCCGGCGTCGTGCTCGGGCGCGAGCGTCATGATGCGCACGAGCCCCTCCCCCGCGGCGACGAGCGTCTCGGCCGCCGCGACGGTGGCGGGCCGCACGTGCCGGGCCGGGTGAGCCCCCACGTAGCCCGGCTCCGGGCTGATGAACGGCCCCTCCACGTGGATGCCGGCCATCACGTCGCGGACTGTCGGGTCTTCGCGATGGGCCGCGGCCAGCCGCCCGATCCGGGCCGCCATCGTCGAGAGTTCGTCGGTGATCACCGTGGCCAGGAGCCGATGGCCGCCGTCGGCCCGATAGGCCAGGCACGCCCGGCGGATCGCGTCGGTCGACACGTCGTCGCCGTTGAAGTCGACGCCCTTGTAGCCGTTGAGCTGCAGGTCAATCACGGGCGGTGCTCGCGGGCGACCACAACAGCGCGGCCGCCTCGCGGTCGAGGTGGAGCCGGCAGTCGGCGTGTTGCTGGAGGATCGAGGCGGGCACGTCGGGCGTCACCGGGCCCTCGACGGCCGCCTGCACCGCCTCGGCCTTCCGGCGGTCGGGCACCGAACAGAAGATCGTGCGGGCGGCGAGGATGCGGTGCACCGACATCGAGAGCGCCCGGGTCGGCACGTCGGCGAGCGAGGCGAACCAGCCTTCGCCCACCTGCTGCCGCCGGCAGGCCTCGTCGAGCGGCACGACGTGGTAGGGGGCGGTGGTCGTGAAATCGGCGGGCGGATCGTTGAAGGCCAGGTGGCCGTTCTCGCCGATGCCGCAGAGCAGCACGTCGAACGGGCCCGTGGGCACGAGGGCCGCGAGCCGGCGGCATTCGCTTGCGGGGTCGGCCTCGCCGTCGAGTTCGTGGAACGCCGCGGGCGGCACCGGCAGCCGGCCGACGAACCGCTCCCGCAGGTAGCGGCGGAAGCTCGCCGGGTGGTCGGGCGAGAGGCCGACGTATTCGTCGAGGTGAAACACCGTCACGCGGGCCCAGGGGATGCCGGGCTGGGCCGCGAGTTCCGAGAGCACCTCGAACTGCGACGAGCCCGTCGCCACGACGAGCGAGACCGTGCCATGGTCGCGGGCCGCGGCGCGGATCGCCTCGGCGGCCTCGCCGGCGACGTGGCGGCCGAGCGCGGGGCGGTCGGCGTGGATGGTGACGTGCATGAATCCTCTCCTTATGGAGACTCTACCGGCGGTGACGCAGGCGCGGTAGTCCCTCGGCCCGCAGGTTTTGATTCACTTTTTCGCGCGGCAGTTTCAGGATTGCATGGCGAGCCGGGCGGCCAGCCGCAGCGCGGAAAAGAAACTGTCGGGCCGCGCCCGGCCCGTGCCCGCGAGGTCGAGCGCCGTGCCGTGGTCGGGCGACGTGCGGATGAAGGGCAGGCCGAGGGTGAGGTTCACCGCCCGGTCGAAGGCCACAGTCTTGATGGGGATGAGGGCCTGGTCGTGGTACATGGCGACCACCGCGTCGAACGTGCGCCAGGT
>JBJTSM010000607.1:0-2171 GCA_046076685.1 Planctomycetia bacterium
TCGTGGCGCTCGTGAACGGCCCCTCGTCGCACAACCACGCGATGTGTCTGCGCGACCTGCTCGTGGGCGAAACGCTCGATAATCCGGAGCGGCATGGCATTTCCTGCGGCCGGCGGGCTCACGGGGCGGCGGGCTCGGCCAGCAGGTCTTCGATTCGTTCCCGCATCCACACATCTCCCGTCGCCCCCTGCCATTTCAGTTCACCGGGCCAGAACTGCCGAAGATAGCCGCGTTTGTCGATGAGATAGACCGACGGCCACATCGAGTTGCCCCATGCATTCCAGTTGGATTTCGCTCCGTCGATCACGACCGGGAATCGAAAGGCCGCGTCTTCGGCTTTTTTCCGGACCGTCTCGGAATCTTCACCCGCAGCCGTCTCGGGCGTGTGGATGCCGATGATCGCCACATTCTTGTCGCGGAACCGCTCCTGCCAGTCCACATAGGTCGGATAGTTTCGGATGCAGTTGATGCAGCCAAAGTCATAGAAATGGACCACGACGACTTTGCCGGCCAATGATTCGAGCGTCAGCGGCTCGGAATTCAGCCACTCTCCCGAGTCCACGAGTTCCGGCGCCTTGAACCTGGCATGACCCAGCGTATCGAGGTCGAAATCCCGGCCCAGGGATTTCTGCCACACCGACTTTTGCACCGGGGTCAGCACGGCGGTGACCTTCTCGTGCTCGTCCCGCTTGAGCGAGGCATATTGCTTCTCCAGCGGCTCCCGTGGTTCGCCGTTTGCAATGCGCTTTTCGAGGTCCTTCGTCGCCGCCTGCGTCTCCGTGATCACCTGCTCCAGCCGCTCTCTCTGCTTTGGCGTGTACTTCATCAGTGAGCCGAGCCCCGGTCCGAGCAGGGCCGCCGGCCCCTGTTGCCTGGTCTGAATCTCCGCCAACCTCCGCAGCTGGGTGTCCGAGAGCAGCGACTTGAGTCTCCGCGTCAGCTCCGCCATCGCTTCCGCAACACCCGTCGCTGCCTCTTCCCGCGGCCGATTGCGCAGCGGAAAAAACCGTGCATCAAGCTCGTCCAGCAGGGTGCGGAGTTCCCGGCTCTTGGCGGGCGAGAGCTTGAGTTCCCGCTCGACAGCTGGCTCGTGGATAAGACTCCACGCCGGATCCGCGCCCCAAAACGGGTCGGCCGCCAGCCCCGCGCTCGAGGCCAGGATCAAAGACGCGACGACCAGGGCACGGGCGGCTCGGTGTAGACGCAACATCGGATACGCTTGCCTCCAGCTTGTATCGACCATTTATATGCCCGACGGCCGCTGGCGGGGAAATGGCGAACCCTGCCGCCGGCATGGCATTTCCTGCGGCCGGCGGCGGCAGGACGGCCCGGGACCGGCGCCCCGGAGTTCTCTCCGGTTCACGAGTCGCTCGGCGACCGGAAGATGGTTGTCGACGTGCCATTGACCGGGCTATCCTTTCCCCAGATGAATGTTTCCATGGAGACCGCCATGAGCCAGGTAAAGGAGTCGATGATCGACATCATCGGCCGGCAACCCGACGACAGCACCTATGACGAAATCCTGCGGGAACTGGCATTTGCCCGCATGATCCAGCGGGGCCTCGACGATGCCGCCGCGGGCCGGACGCACACCGCCGAAGAGGTGGCCGAGGCAATCGAATCGTGGCGGAAATAAGGTGGACCTTCGAGGCGATGCGATGCCTCGAAGGAATTCACGAGTACATCGCAGCGGATAATCCGCGAGCCGCTTCGGATGTCGTGCGGAGCATCTTTGCGAAGGCTCAACTGCTTGGCGAGCATCCGCGGCTCGGCCAGCGGTATGAGCCCATCGCGGACCGGGAGGTTCGCGAAACGGCCTACGGCCACTACCGAATCGCATACCTGATCGTGAACGAGACGCGGATCGAGATCCTCGGTGTGTTTCATGCGAGCATGGACATCGAGCGGTATCTCCGCTGAATGAAATCCGCCTTCGGATATACCCGGCCAACTCAGTGCGGTCGCCCGATTCATTGGCGGCGCACGTGCAGGACCTCGGCCGTGAAGGGCTCGGCGAGCGGCACTTCGATCCCCTCGTCCACGAGCGCACGGCCGAGCGCCTGTAGGGTGGTGCCGGCGTCGAACAACTGCACTTCGTAGCGTCCCTCCGGCGGCAGGCCGCGCAGCCGCACGCGAACCCGGTCCCGCGGATCGTGGTTGCGAAACACCTG
>JBJTSM010000608.1:0-5402 GCA_046076685.1 Planctomycetia bacterium
CGACGGCGGCTACGACACCTTCGACAGCCAGACGGAGGGACGGTCCGGCGACGATGGGCCCACCCGGCCCGCGATGGAGGATGCCGGCTGGCCGCACCGGCGGATGCGGGTGGCCCGCGAAAAGCTCTGGCGGGAGAAGACCGGGGCCCGGGGCGACGCGGCCGGCCAGCCGGCCCGCCCGATCGACCAGCAGGTCGACGCCGTGCTGGCGGCCACGAGCCCCGACACCCCGGCCAGCCCCGATACCCCGGCTGGCCCCGAAGGCCCGAACAGCGCGGAGAGCCCGCCGGCCGCCCCCGGCGGGGCCCCGCTCGACCCGTTCCGCGCCGCCCGGCCCGAGCAGGGCGACACGATGGACCCCGCCCGAGAACAGTTCACCGGCATCGTGCCGGGCATCGGGCTGGCGAGCTTCCGCGATTCCGACGGCATCGACCGGTTTCTCGTGCTGCCCGGCGACGACGTGAAGATCACCTTCCCCACCGCCGGCACGCCCCCGAAGGCCGTCAGCGACACCTTCACGATCGTCGACTTCTACGAGAGCAAGATGAGCGAGTACGACTCGAACTTCGTCTTCGTGCCGATCGCCGCCCTGCAGCGGATGCGCGGCATGGTCGATCCGCAGACGGGCATCACGAGCGTCAACTCGATCCAGGTCAAATTGAAGCCCGGCGCCGACCTGAACGCCGTCCGCGACCGGCTGCGGAAGGTCTTTCCGGCGGAGATGTACGCCATCTCCACCTGGCGCGACAAGCAGGGGCCGCTCCTCTCCGCCGTCGACATGGAGATGGCGGTGCTCAACATCCTGCTCTTCTTGATCATCGCGGTGGCCGGCTTCGGCATCCTCGCGATCTTCTTCATGATCGTCGTCGAAAAGACCCGCGACATCGGCATCCTCAAGTCGCTCGGGGCCGGCTCCTCCGGGATCGCCGGCATCTTCCTCGGCTACGGGCTCTTCCTCGGGCTGGTCGGCGCGGGGGTCGGCCTGGCGCTCGGTCTGGCGATCACCTGGAACATCAACACCATCCGCGCTGCCGTGGAATGGTGCACGGGACAGCGGGTGTTCGATCCGTCGATCTACTACTTCTTCAAGATCCCCACGATCGTGAATCCCGTCACGGTCGCCTGGATCATCGTCGGCGCCGTGGGGATCGCCGTCGCGGCGAGCGTGCTGCCGGCCCTGCGGGCCGCCCGCCTCCACCCCGTGGAGGCGCTCCGCCATGACTGACCCCACCGCCAACGGCCGTGACGACGCGGCGATCCTCGCGGTCCGCGACGTGCGAAAGAGCTACCGCTCCGGGGGCGGCATGCTCGAGGTGCTCCGCGGCGTCGACTTCGCGCTCGAGCCGGGCGGTTTCGCGGCCGTGATCGGCCAGAGCGGCTCGGGCAAGAGCACGCTTTTGCACCTGATGGGGCTGCTCGACGCGCCCGACGCCGGGGAGGTGCACCTCGCCGGCGCGCGGATCGACAACCTGCCCGCCGCCCGCCGCGACCGGCTCCGGAACACCGCCATCGGGATGGTCTTCCAGTCGTACCACCTCCTGCCGGAATTCAACGCCCTGGAAAACGTCCTTGCGCCGCTCCTGGTGCGGCATGGCGTGTGGGACTGGCTGCAGGTCCGCGGCCGGGCCCGCGAGCGGGCGAAGGGCCTGCTCGACCGCTTCGGCCTGGGGGGCCGGCTCCACCACAAGCCGCGGCAGTTGTCGGGCGGGGAGATGCAGCGGGTGGCCATCGCCCGGGCCCTGGTGGCGGAGCCCCGCGTGCTGCTGGCCGACGAGCCGACCGGCAATCTCGACGAGGCCAGCGGGGCCGGCATCCTCGACGCCCTCTGCGAGTTGAACCGCCGGGATGGCCTTTCTATAGTGCTCGTCACCCACGACGCCGCGATCGCCCGCCGCGCCGACAGGATCGTGCGGCTGGCGGCGGGCCGGGTCGCCGACGCGTGACCGCCCGATCCACACCCCTGCACCCGATCATCCGCCACCCCCCCTGCCCTCACGAGCCCACGGGATCGATCATGCCCCGCATCATCTTCATGAACGATCGACTCGTGCCCGAGGAAGAGGCCCGCGTCAGCGTGTTCGACCACGGCCTGCTCTACGGCGACGGCGTGTTCGAGGGCCTGCGGAGCTACTCCGGTCGCGTCTTCCGGCTCGACGCCCACCTAGACCGCCTCTGGGACAGCGCCCGCGCCATCTGCCTGGAGATTCCCCTTTCGAAGGAGGCGGTCGCGAAGGCGGTGAACGACACGCTCGCCGCCAACGGTCTCTCCGACGGCTACGTCCGGCTCGTCGTCACCCGCGGCTCAGGCAGCCTCGGCCTCGATCCCAATCGCACGAAGAACCCGCAGGTGATCGTGATCGCCGACACGATCAGCCTCTATCCGCGGGAGTTCTACGAGAAGGGCCTGCGGATCGTGACGGCGGCCACGCAGCGGGTGCAGTCGGCGGCGCTCTCCCCGCGGATCAAGTCGCTCAACTACCTGAACAACATCATGGCGAAGCTCGAGGGGCTGCAGGCCGGCTGCGTGGAGGCCCTCATGCTCAACCACAAGGGCGAGGTGGCGGAGTGCACGGGCGACAACGTGTTCGTCGTGCGGTCGGGCCGGCTCCTCACGCCGCCCCCGGATGCCGGCATCCTCGAGGGCATCACGCGCAACGCGGTGATGGAGTTGGCCCACGCGGCCGGCATCGACTGCCGCGAGGCCACGCTCACCCGGCACGACCTGTACACCGCCGACGAGTGCTTTCTCACGGGCACGGCGGCGGAGGTGATTCCGGTGGTCGAGATCGACGGCCGCAAGGTGGGCCACGGCACGCCCGGCCCGGTCACCGCCCGGCTGACCACCGCGTTCCACGAGCTCGTGCGCCGGTAGAACGTCCCGTCACCGCCGCGGCGGGCGGTGCATATCCCGTCACCGCCGTGGCGGGCGGTGGTCCTCGTCGCCGATGCCCTCGTAGCGGGAGACATATCCCGGCTCGCGAGCCCTGACGAGTTCGGCCTCGTATTCATTCACCACGCGTTTCTGGATCATCTCCCGACAGGCCGCGTTGATCGGGTGGGCGATGTCGGCGTAGAGCCGCATCCGGCCCTCGCCGTCGCGGGGCGGCTGCCCCTCCGCCAGCTTCTTGCCGCACTGGTTGCAGTAGCTGGCCTTGAAGGGATTTTTGTAGCCGCAGCCATGGCAGTGCGCGCAGAGCTTCCGGCTGGGCATCGCCACGAAGGGGCCGCTGGGACCGCCGATGATCTTGAGATCACGCACCACGAACGCGCCGCCGATCGTGATCGAGCAAAACGCGAGCAGCCGCTCCGCGACGTTCTCGACCAGCTTGATCCGTACCTCGGTGATTTCCATGCCGCCTTCCCCCTTCTCCCCTCCGTCGCCTCGCAAGAACCGCGTCATCCCTTCGTCGTCGTTCCCCTCACCGTGATTCGCTCGTTATCACCCTCGCCCCAGCGGCCTCCCGTGCCCTGGCGTCGCCAGCCTGACGACGAACACACCCGGCCACCCCGCCATCTCGAGCCGCCCGGCGACCCGCCGGGCCTCGAGCGCCGTGCGGAGCACCGCGAAGCAGGCGCTGCCGCTGCCGGTGAGCAGCGGATGCACCGCCCCGGCCCTGGAAAAATGATCGAGCAGGCGTGCCACCTCGGCGCACGAGTCCCGCGCGGGCTGTTCGAGGCTGTTGTGCATGAGCGTCGCCGCGGCCTGGAACCGGCCGGCGACGAGGGCCTCCGCGAGCTGCCGGGCCGCACCGCGGCGGCCGGGCTCCGGCGTGCACCGCGCATAAACGGCCGCCGTCGAGAGCCCGGCGAGCGGCCGCGCGATCACGGCATGGAGCGGGGGAATGCCCGGCACCGGCTCGATCCGCTCGCCGCGGCCGCCGGCCAGCGCCGCGCCGCCTGCGAAAAACACCGGCACGTCGCTCCCGATCCGGGCGCCGATGGCGGCGAGGCGGTCGGGGGGCATGTCGAGCCCCCAGGCCTTCGCGGCCGCCACGAGCACGGCGGCCGCATCGCTCGATCCGCCGCCGAGCCCGGAGCCGGAAGGGATCCGCTTGACGAGTTCGACGTCGAGCCCGGGCACGCAGGCCGCGTCGGCCGAACCGGCTACGCCCGCCTCGACGGCGAGCGCCTGCGCCGCCCGCACCACGAGATTCGAGGCGTCCGTCGGCACATCGTGTGCGAGCGCCGCCCCGGCCGGCGTGGCCAGCCTGCCGCCGAACCGCACGTGGAGCCGGATGCCCGGCCGCTGCGACGCCCGCACCCGCAGGGAGTCGTGGAGCGTGACGGGCGCGATCAGCGACTCGATCTCGTGGAAGCCGTCGTCGCGGCGAGCCAGCACCGCGAGCGAAAGATTCAGCTTGGCCGGAGCCCGCACGAGAATGGCCGGAGACTCATCGGCAGAGATTTCCGCCGTGGTCGCGAGCAGTGGTCGAGTCGACATGCAAAAGTCGCCTGCGTTCTGGGCGTGATGAACCCGCCCCGCCTCCGAAGCCTTCTCACCAAAATCTAACAATCCAACGAGGGAGGGGTCAACGGCCGCCCCTCTGCGGGGCCGGAGAACGCCCGTTCGCCCACGGCCCGCGCGGTCGAAAGCGGGCCCGAATCGGCTCAAGAGGCCGGATTCAGCCCGGAACGGCAGATCACCGCCAGTTGGCGACGAAGGCGAGGGTGACCAGGGCCAGGATCAGGCCGGTGGCCACGAGCACGGCCAAGAGGATCGCGATGCTGCGGCCGGCCCAGAGGTCGTCGCGGATCATCTCGGTGCGGGCCGACTTCTCGAACGAGGCGTTCCAGATCGGAAAAGCCCGCTCGTCGTAGACCCACTGCGTCCGCTCTTCAAACTTCTTGTCGCTCATGATGTCGCTGGAGATGTCGCTGGGGAGGCTGGCGAGGTCTTTCATGGCCCACACCGAAACGGACGGATTCGGGGGGTATGATGGAGGCGATGTCCTCAGAAATCTACCCCGCCGATGCCGCCGACGCCAGCCGGGAGGAAAACGCCCCGGCCGCCGCCGCTGCGGCCCTGCCCCATATTCTGCCCCATATTCTGGACGCGATTCCGGACTCGGCCGTGCCCCTGGAGGCGTGGCTTTTAGAACGCGGCCAGCCGGCCTGGCGGGCCAAGGCCATCCGCCGCTGGCTGGTCGGCCGGCGGGCGGCGTCGTTTGCCGCCATGACCGACCTCTCCAAGGACCTGCGCACGCAGCTGGAGGCGGGTTACCAGATCTGGACGACCTCGATCGCGAAGCACTCCCGGGCGGAGGACGGCGCGGAGAAGCTGCTGTTGGAGCTGCACGACCGGCAGCAGATCGAATGCGTGCTTCTGCGCGACGGCGACCGCCGCACCGTCTGCATCAGCTCGCAGGTGGGCTGCGCGATGGGCTGCGTGTTCTGCGCCAGCG
>JBJTSM010000609.1:0-4033 GCA_046076685.1 Planctomycetia bacterium
CGGAGGCGAACGTCCGGCGAGGGGATTCGGGGAGCCCGAAGCCGGCGCGCGATCACCCAAACGATCGCCCTCGGCGATGGATCAGCGTGCCGCAGGCTCCGAATGCGGGTCATTACTACGTGCCTTTACGCTACGGGGCGATTCCGAAGCCGGCGCGCACGAGTCGACGCCAGGCCCGGAGGGCCGGCTCAACACCAGCCGACGGAGGTCGGCCTATGGCAGGTCGGCACGATGCCGAGCCTGCCCGTGAAGGCAGCAGGGACAGGCTGAAGCCTGTCCTACTGGAAGAAGATGCCGGTGGCGTACCAGATGCCGTTGGGGCCGCGGCGGATATCGTAGCCGTAGGCCGACTGCGGGCTCCGCACTGCGTTCCAGTGGCCGCCCGACTGCCGCCAGCTGGCCACGCAGTCGACGCACGAATCGAGCAGGTCCTGGTTCTCCCAGCTCTCCGCGCAGACCTCTGCGGCGCCGCCACGGCCGCCGGCGATCCGCTGCGACCGCGTCTGCCAGTCGTGATGTCCCTGACGGCGGATGCGGGCCTGGTAGCTCGAGTGCGCGGCGGCTTCCCGGCAGAGCTGTGGATCGCAGCTGCCCTGCGTGCTCTGCGGGTGCTCGGGATGCAGGCGGACGGCGAGGATCAGCGACCGCTGGGTGAGCGTGCCGGCGGGGAGCGACGCCAGTTCGTCGACGTGGGCCGGACTGAAGCGGTAATACTTGCCGGGGGTCCGCGGCAGGATCGAGACGATCCTGCCGGCGAACTCGTCGTGTGCGTAGTCGATGACGAACAGCCCGGCTCCGCGGCGCATTTCCACGAGCGCTGGATCGCCCGCGAGGCCGGCGCCATCGGCCTCCATGCCGATGCGGCAAAACACCCACGGCGTGCCGCTCGTGGCAAACCGTTCCTGCACCTGCGGGTCTTCCAGATGCTGGCCGACGAGGTCGGCGGGGCTGCCGGTGGTCGGTTCGACCGAGACGAGGAGCATGGCCCGCGTCTGCCGGGCGGCTTCCTTGGCCGCCGCGTAGTCGTCGATCCGCTGCACGGCTCCGGCCGCTGAGTCGCGGACGACCGAGGGGGCAGACGGCGTGGCGACGAACTCGGCAGGAGGAGCGGCCTGGATGCCGGTGGCGATGGCCAGCACCGAGGAGAGGCCGGCAATACGGCCGAACCAGCCCGCACCGGGAGCGGCGGCAGGAAGGGGGGCGGTCGACGTCGTGGCAGGCGTAGTCATATGGAATCCCTCGCGGTGGTTTGTAGGCTTGGGCTTATGTGCCATGCCTGCTGGGCGGCCCGGCCTGGGTTCGCCAAGCCGCGATTCAATGGCAGCGAAAAGACACTGGCAAGCGTTGCCGGTCGCGCAGGACGGGCAGAAAGCGACCACTTTTCTCGACTTACGGCCTGGGGAAGATGCTGCAAGTGCCGCCGTGGCAGAAGGTTGTGGCCGACGGCCTGAAAAACGAATTTTTTTTCTCGGCAAACGGGGGGGTGCCGGCCGCCCGCAGCCGCTGTGGAGGGGATTCCGGCAACAGACTACACTCCCGACTCGTTTTCCCCCGCCCTCCAACGACAGGCTTTGGCTCATGGCTTCCTCCTCCTCCATTTCCGCGGCCGCCGGGCTCTTTGTCTGGTCCTTCGTCGCGGCTTCGGCCTTCGGCCAGCTGCCCTCCCAACGGCTCGAGGAACTGGCCAACGAGGCCCTGCGGGCCACGGACACCTTCCAGCCGGCCGGCGATGGAGCCCTGGATTCCGCCGCCGCTGGGCTGCGTCAGGCCCTCCGGCCGCTCGACGCCCTGCTCGCCCGCAGCAAGAGCGGAGCCGCCTGGCGAACCTACCTCGACTGGCCGGCCCTCGAGACGCAGGCCGCTTCCGGAAAGGCGGCCGAACCGGCCACGCTGCGGCGGCTGGAGGAACTCCTGAACGCCACGGAGACCGGCCTCGACATGCCCGATTTCGTCCGGGTGCGGAAGGCCGTCGCCCGGTATGCCGAAGTGGCCGACGCCGCCCGCGGCAACGGCGCCAGCCGCACGAGCCAGCGGCTCAGGGCGCTCTCCTCGGCCCTGCTCTCCGCCTCCGCCACCGGCTCCGCGGAGAGCCTGGCGGCGGTGCCCCCGATTCTCGAACGGCTCGCGGAAACGGGCCAGGCCCCCGCCGTGGTGGCGGCCGTCCGGGGCGTCGCCTCCCGGCCAAACATCCTGATCGAGGTGCATGAGAACCTGCTCGCTCAGGCCGTGAATCGTCCCGTCGACCAGATGATGCCGGTCGACGAGGTCGTGCTCGGCACCCGGGTGCGGGGCAGCGGCCACACCAGCGGCAGCGTGCGGCTCGATTTCGTGCCGTCGATCGATCGGGCCGCGTTCGATCTGCGGCTCGCCGCGACCAACGTCTCCCACACCCGCGGATCGCAGGGGCCCGTGACCGTCAACAGCCGCGGCGTCACGAGTCTCGACGCCAGCCGTCGCTTCTTCCTCGACGAGCACACCGCCTCGGCGACGCCCGTGCAGGCTCGGGCGGAGACCGACACCACCATCACCGGCATGGCGATCAACTCGCGGTTCGGCAAGCGGCTGATCAAGAGGATCGCGAGCCGCAAGATCGCGGAGACCAAGCCGCAGGCCGAGGCCATCGCCGAGGGCAGGGCCAGGGACCGGCTCAGGCGGCAGTTCCAGGAGCAGACGGAGCCGGCCCTCGCGCAGTTCAGGGAGCAGTTCCAGGCGAAGGTCCGCGGGCCGCTCGAAGCGCAGGGGCTCTATCCCGAGATGCTGCACATGAACACGACCGACCACACGCTCGCCATCACCGCCCGCAAGGCCACGGCCGGCCAACTCGCGGCGGCGAGCCTGCCACCGGTCGCGGACTCGAGCAACGTGCTCGCCGTTCGCGTACACGAGTCGGCGATCAACAACATGCTCGAGGATAAGCTGGGTGGCCGCCGGATCACGCAGGCCGACGTCGATCGGATGGCCCGCGAGCGCAAGGCCAAGATGCCGGAGTCGCTCGACAGCGATCCCGACCAGAAGCCGTGGGAGGTGACGTTCGCCAAGCAGCGGCCGGTCACCGTGTCGGTCGACGACGGCCGGGTGAAGATCATGGTGCGGGGCGACAAGTTCGTGTCGGGCGATCGGAGCTTCCCGGGCATGGACATCTGGGCCACCTATGCGATCGCCCGGTCGTCGCAGGGCATGCATCTCATTCGCGAGGGCGACGTGCAGATCTATCCGCCGGGATTCAAGCCGGGCGGCCGCGAGAAGCTCTCGATGGCGGAAACCTCGCTGCGGCGGATCCTGCAGAAGCGGTTCGACAAGCTCTGCAAGGAAGTGATCGACATTCCCGACCTGCCGCTCCAGGGCGAACTCGCCGCGGCCGGCCCGCTGCCGCTCCGACAGCTCGTCGCGCGAAAGGACGGCTGGATCGTGGCCGGATGGCACGCCCGCGACGCGGGCAGTCCCGTGATCGAGGGTTCGCTGCCGGGCGAGACGATTCTCTACGAGAGCGGCGCGCCGGCGACGCCGGTACCCGCGAAGGTGCTTTCCGGTGGCGTCGTTCCGGGTGACGCGGTATTCGCCGTCGTGCGGTAGGGGTCGGAGGCTGACACGCGCTCGTCGCCACCGCCATCCCCGGGCTTGCGCCCGGGGCTTTTTTGGGGCCTGCGCGCATAAAAGCCCGAAGCGCAAGCGCCGGGATCGCGGCCAAGACACGCTCCCCATTCCGCTGGGCCATCCCCGGGCTTGCGCCCGGGGCTTTTATGGGAATGGGGGCTCACGGACTGACGGCGGTCGGCTTCCCCTGCACCGGCTCGACCGACCGGCGCCACACGGTATCGGGTACCCCCGGCCGCGGCGGCCGGGGGCCCCAGGCCGGGTGCCAGGGATCCACGCGCTCGACGTGGCGCTCGCTGTGGCGGTACCAGGGCCGGTAGGGCACCCGCGGTGGCAGCGGCGTCCAGCCCACGCCGGGCCCGCCGATCTGCACCGACACGCTTAGCGAAGGCGTGCCCGACCACACCACCAGCGCGGGCGAGAACACCGACCGCCGCAC
>JBJTSM010000610.1:0-2689 GCA_046076685.1 Planctomycetia bacterium
CAATATCGGCTTTGCGGTCAACCTGCTGGTCGGCGGGCAGATTCGCGGCGAAGCGCCCCAGCTCTACCTCGTCTACGCCCAGGGCAACCCGCTCCGCTGCACGCGGCTCTCGCCGTTCCTGCAGATCGGCGAGAGCAAGTACGGGCGGCCCATTCTGGACCGCGGCATCCGCTTCGGTGAGACGACGCTCGAGCAGGCGGTGACCTACGCGATCATCTCGCTCGATTCGACGATGCGATCCAACGTCGCCGTCGGACCGCCGATCGATCTGCTCGTCTACGCCAACGACGACCTCGCCGTCCGCCGCTACCGGCGCCTCGACGCCAGCGACCCGGAACTCGGCGAGATCCGCTCCAGTTGGGAGCAGGCGCTGCGGCACGCGATCAAGACGGTTCCCCAGATCCAGTTCGCCCCCACCCCGTCGCAGGAGCAGTTGGGCGTGGCCTTCACCCGCCCGGCCGCACCCCCCAGCCGCAGCTAACGCGGATCAGCTGGAGCGGAGCGGAGTACCTCTCCAGCGTCAGGCCCGGAGGGCCGGGTTCGCACCAGCCGACGGAGGTCGGCCAAGCCGGGGCGGGCAGGAGGCCCGAGCCCGGCGTGAAGACAGTTCGCCGGTCTGCGGCCTGTTGGAGGCGGGCGATGATCCCCCGGCTTGCGCCGGGGGCATTTATGAACGCGTCATGATCTGTGTCTGCGGTCTTGCCTCCATAAAAGCCCGGAGCGGAGGCGGCGGGCGGTGGCGTCCAGGTCGCGGATGCGGGCCGTGCACAGTTCGAGGATGGCCTGCTCGTCGAGTCGGGCGATCTCGGCGGCCGGAATCACGCGGCCGAACTCCAGCCGGATGCGGCCGGGCCTGGGCAGCAGCCGGCTGCGGGGCCAGCACTCGTAGGCCCCGACGATCGCCACCGGCACGATCGGCACGCCGGCCTTCTTCGCCAGCAGTGCGAACCCGCTTTTGATCTCACCGAGTCGGCCCGTGGCGGTGCGGGTGCCTTCCGGGAACACGACCACGGCGCGGCCGTCGCGCAACCGGCCGATCACGGCCTTCATCGCCTTCACCATCGAGGTGCTGCGGTCGATCGGCACCGCGTCGAGTGCCGCGATGACCGCGGCGAACGGCTTGAATCGGAAGAGTGAACTCCGGGCGAGGTTCGAGAGCCGCCGGTCGGCGGCCAGCCCCAGGAGGAGCGGGTCGAGGTGGCTCTGGTGGCTGGAGAGGACGAGGAGCCCACCCTGCCGTGGCAGCGGCTCGGCGAACCGCACGCGAAAGCCGAGCACGGAAATCGCCAGCGTGCGGCAGAGGATCCAGAGCGTGTCGTAGAGCCAGCGGCCGAATCCGCGTTGTCCGCCCGTGGCGGGGCCGGCAACAGCGGCTCCGTGTTCCTCCGCGCTCGGATCGCCGTCGCGGGGCCTGGCGCGATTCATGCTCCGCTCCGCCCGTGCTGCCGTGCCTCCACCATCGAGACCAGTCGTTGCACCACGTCCTCGGCCGACAGTCCGTCGGTCTCGAGCAGCACGGCAGCGTCCGCAGGCCTGAGCGCACCGACGGGCCGGGTTCGATCGGCATCGTCTCGGCGCGACTGCGAGGCGAGCACCGACTCGAGCGTCGGGGCCTCGCCACGGGCCAGTTCCTCGCGTTGCCGTCGCCGGGCGCGTTCTTCCGGCGACGCCGTCAGGAACACCTTCAGCTCGGCATGCGGAAATACGACCGACCCCTGGTCCCGGCCTTCGGTGACGACGTCGAGCCCCTCCGCCATCCGTCGCTGGATACGCTTCATCGCGTCGCGCACCGGTGGAGCGTCGGCCACCGGGCGGGTCGCCGCCGTGATCCGCTCCGTGCGAATCTCGACGGAGACGTCGCGGCCATCGACGTTTACCCGGCCGTCGCGAAACTCGATGCGGAGTTGTTCGGCGAGCGTCGCGATCCGAGCCGAATCGTCGAGCGGAATGCCGCGATCGAGTGCCACCAGGGCGACGGTGCGATACATCGCCCCGGTATCCATGTAGCACCAGCCGAGTCTGGCAGCCAGAGCCCGGGCGGCTGAACTCTTGCCGGCACCGGCCGGACCGTCGAGCGTGATGATCATCAGGCAAACTCCAGATCGAGGTGCAGCCATTGATACCGCCGGAGATGGAGCTTGACCACGTGACCGTCGATCTCCGCCTCCGTCGGTAGCGAATCCTCTGCGGAAAGCATCCCTCCCGAGACGCCGCAGATGCGGGCCTTGGTCACGGCGGCTGCGAACTCGAGCCGGACCGGGCCCGCCGTGCCGGCCGACTCGAGAACGCCGATTCGGGCCGCCATGAGCCGCGGTCCATCGTGCTGCACGGGGCCCGCCGTGACGCGCACGTGGGGGGGGACCGCGAGGGCGGACAGCGGCGCCGTCCAGGCGGCTGGGTTCGGCTCGGCGAGCAGCCGGGCCGCCAGATCCCAGGGCCGGCGGATGCCGATGCCCACGGCCAGCCGGCACGCGGACCGTTCCACGGCGCCGGGTGGCGTCGCCGCAGGCAGGATGGAATCGACCATGTGTGGGCTCGAATGCACGTGCCACGGGAGACCGCCGGTGAGGATGGCCACGCGGTCGCTCGGGTCGTCATGGTCGCCAAGTTCGATGAACCATGGGGCCGTGAACCGTCCCCGTTCGGTGGCGATCGACTGCGTGTGCAGACTGCGGCGGACTTCGAGGTC
>JBJTSM010000611.1:0-4595 GCA_046076685.1 Planctomycetia bacterium
TGTCGACCTGCGGTAGCCGGCTTGTCGACCTGCGGTAGCCGGCTTGTCGACCTGCGGTAGCCGGCTTGTCGACCTGCGGTGGAAAACGTGCCGACGCCTGCTCCCGGTGGATCGTTTCTGTTCAACCATTCCGAGCCGATACCGTCAGCAGAGCGGTTCTTTCTTCTCCGTGATCACCGGGGACTGCGGCGCGAGTTCGGCGTTGAGCGGCTTGAAATCCTTCCACTCAGCCGGAAGGTTGTCCTCGTGGAAAATCGCCTCCACGGGGCACTCCGGTACGCATGCCTCGCAGTCGATGCACTCGTCGGGGTGGATGTAGACCATCTTCTCCCCCTCGTAGAAGCACTCGACCGGGCAGACCACCACGCAATCGGTGTACTTGCAGGCGAAACAGGGCTCGGCGACGACGTGCGTCATGGTTTGAGGCTCCTTGGATTTTTTTGGGGGGAACGGGTTGGATGCGGGTCGGAAACGGACGACTCAAAAGAGGCTGCAGAAGCCTTGGCAATCTGTACCGGATGCGCGGAATCGTAGGGCGAGCCGGCGCACCTGTCAACGATTCAACCATCGGCGAATTCGCGCGGTTTCATGAGTCCGGGCGGTGCTGCCATTGGTGGGGGCGAACCGGGGGGCCTATGATTGTCACTGACCGGACAAAACGCCGCTCGCGGAGCCGCGTCGAGGGCCGCTTTTCCGCGGCGCACGGGACGTAGGCAATCCGATGGTCGTCCCCCGCCCCCTGGCCGTACCGATGACGGATTCCTCACACGCCTCCGGCCCGCCCGCACCGACGCAGCCGCTCTTTCCGCCCGAGGATCGGCAGTTGCTGAGCGACTGTCTGAAAGGCCTGCCGGCGGCCTGGGACGCCTTCGTCGACCGGTTCGGCGGTCTGCTCGCGTTCGTGATCGATCGCACGGCCGCCCAGCGGCGAATCCCACTGACGGCGGCCGATCGCGACGATTTGCTCGCCGACATCCTGCTCGAAATCCTGCACCACGACGCGGCCGTGCTCAGAAACTACGCCGGCCGCTCGAGCCTGGCGACCTATCTGGCCGTCGTGGGCCGCCGCGTGGCCGTCCGCGGCCTGATCCGACTGGCAGCCCGCCCCCACGGACATCTCGCCCCCGAGCACGGTCACGAGCCGGCCCACTCCGACGACGGCCCGGTGCGGCTGGCCAACCGCGAGCAGGTGGAACGGCTGCTCGGCGTGCTGGAGGAGATGGAGGCGCGACTCGTCAGGCTCCACCATCTGGAGGCGCGCAGCTACGGCGAGATCAGTCAGCTCACCGGCCTGCCGCTCGGCTCGATCGGCCCGACGCTGGCCCGGGCGCGGCAGAAGATGAAGCTGCAGGCGGAATAGATCATCGCGACCCGCGATGGCGTTTCTTCACCGCGCGGCGGGCCCGATCACCACCGACGGGTCGGCGAGATCGACGGGCGTGTAGCCCTCGTAGGCGGGCATCTGCCAGAGCTGACCGGGGTCGCTCGACGGCATGTTGGTGGAGATCGCCGTGAGCTCCAGCTGGAACTCGATGCCCGACCCCGGCCACGACACCTCGACCAGCCGCGGCAGGGCGGCGCCCGACTGCGGATCGACGCGATGTTTCGTCGTACGACAACTCGCCAGCCGCTCCCCGGAGGCGGTGAAGAGATGCTGCTCGATCACGAGCCCCGTGGTGCCGTCGAGGATCGTCGACTTGAGCAGTTCGCCCTCCGCCGATCCCGCCGGCGGCGCGACGCGGCTGCGGATTTCGAGCCGACCGTCGGGCAGGGGAAATGGGCCTTCGTGCCGATCCTCCGGGCGGAACTGCACGAGCCCGAGCAGTTCCGGCATCCAGTCGGCCCGGATGGGGAGCACGCGACGGGCCGCCGACTGCTCGTACTGATCATGTCGGCAGTGCAGCATCGTCGGCGGCTGATGCCGACGAATCCAGAGCCAGAACAGGTCGTCGTTGCTGCCGATGTCGAGTTCACTGCCCGTGACGGCGGTCTGGGCCCGGAGCCGGAAACGACGCGGCGGCTCGCAGGCCACCTGCGCCGACAGCCGCGGCACGCCCGGCACGACCAGCACCGCCTGCGGAGCCATGTAGCTCCGCACCCGCTGCGTGTTGTCGTGCACCGTGGCGACGATCTGGTCGAGGGTCGGCTGCGCCGGCAACGTCCGCGGCAGCGGCATCGTGCCCACCTGGTAGCCGCGGATCGCCTGGGGACAGGCCGCCCCCGTGGAGGCGAGCGCCGCCACCACCAGCATGAAGGTCACGGCCCGCGTGCGCGACCGGTCGCGCGGTACGCGATCGTGCGGAGCAACTCCGCTCATGCGGCACCTCCGCTCCACAGGAGTGCCGTGAGCCGTTCCTCGACGCCGGGCGCCGCGGCTTGCTGGGGCGCGATCGACCGCACGCGGTATTCACGATCCCGCTTGCGGCATGCGACGACGAACTCCTGGCAGGAAAGTCCCGCGGGAATGCTCCGCTCGTCGCCCGGCCGATCGACGAACCGCAGCACGCGACGCCGCACCAGTTCGAGCGCCACGAGGTAGCGCAGCGGCTGATCGGCCTCCCGCCCCTCCAGTTCCTCGAGCACGTCGAGCAGCACGTCCGCCGGCGCGAGAGTCGCCCCGGACGACATGGCGGCCGGATAGGTCGATCGCCACCACGCCAGCGTGTTCGGCGGCGGGCCGGCCCAGACGTCGGCCGCGTAATCGCAGCGATCGAGCCGCCCCTCCGCCCGGACCAACGCGGAAACGAACGGCTCCCCGGCGACGAAGGTCCTACCCGTCTGCGCACAGGTCGCATGCGGTCGGTGGAGTTTCAGTTCCATGGGTTCACCACGCGATAACGCCGGGATCGGGCGGAGACGTATAGCGATCGGTGAGATTCGCCTCAACCCGGCCCGAGCGGCGTCAAGCTGGGCGAACGCGGCAGGCGGGGCGGGCGACGGAAACGAGGAGGCGAAGGGGTCGGCGAAAGCTCGAGGAGCTTTGGGCCGCTTCGGCCCACGCGACGAGACTTTTGCCGCCCCGCAGCCGGTGTTGCACCACAGTCGCATGCGGACAAGCACGACTCAATGAGCTGCGACTCACCGCCCGCCGAGCAGGAGCGCCGCCACTTCCACGAGCCCGTCGTCGTCGTGCCGGCCGACGACCCGGTCGGCGGCGGCGGCCACCTCCGGCCGCGCGTTGCCCATGGCGATGCCGAGCCCGGCGGCCGTGATCATCGGCAGGTCGTTGACGTCGTCCCCCACGGCGCAGATCTCCGCCGGGGTGATGCCCCACTCCCGTGCCAGCGCCAGCACCCCCGACCACTTCGTCACGCCGGCGGGCGCGATCTCACACATCCAGTTGAGATACCGCGGACTGCGGATCGTGTGGAGCGAGAGTTGTTCCGGGAAGGCATCGGCCAGCGACGCCTCGAGCGCGAGCATCGCCCGGTGCGACCCCATGGTGAAGCCGGCGAACACACCTTCCGGCAGGTTCTGGTGCAGGTCGGGCACGACCCGCGCCAGGTGCCGGTTGCGCTCCATGTATTCGGCGAGCCCCGCGGCCCCCTGCCCCGCGTCGCCATGGTCGTCTCCGACTGGCGGAAGGGCGACCTCGAGACCACGGCAGTGGAAATCGAACCCCTCGGCGAAGCTGTCGCTGTACAGCACGGGCTCGTGCCCGGCCGCCACGATGGCCGCGACCACGCCCTCGAGCACGGCCTCGCCAAACGCGGCTCGGGAGAGCGTCACATGGTCGGCGGACCGCTTCACGAGCGCGCCCGACGCCGTGATCAGCGGCCCCACGATGCCGAGCCTGGCCGCGACGGGGAGCGTGTCGCGGTAGCGCCGCCCCGTCGCGAGCACGACCCGGATGCCCGCGGCCCGCACCTCGGCCACCGCGCCGCAGGTCGCCGCCGTGATCTCGTGGCTGCTGTTCGTGACGGTGCCGTCGACGTCGAGCACGAGGAGTCGCGTGCGGGCGGCCGTGGCGCTGACCGGTTTCTCAGGCATGCGGCTTATGCTACACCTGGGAGCGTATGACCGATACCGCGTCCGCCTCCGACGTCCCCTTCACCGCCGTGGCGAAAGCCGGCGCGATCCCCGCCGGCCAGGGCCGTGTCTTCGAGGTGTCGGGCCGCCTCGTGGCGGTATTTTTCGACGGCGCGCACTACTCGGCGATCGACGACCTCTGCCCGCACATGGGGGCGTCGCTCGGCTCGGGGCCGCTGGCCGACGGGGTCGTGACCTGCCCGTGGCATGCCTGTCGATTCCGGCTGTGCGACGGCGCGTGGGGCGACAATCCGCAACTCAAGGTGGATGTCTTCGAGGCACGCGTCGCGAACGACATGGTAGAGGTTCGCGTTCCGCCGGCGAAGCCGGTGGAACTGCCCGCGGCTCGTTCGCCGTGAGCGTCAGCCCGGGGCGATGGTGACCGACCCGTCCGGCTCGAGCACCCGTGCATCGGCGAGCTTTGCCGCGTGCACGCGCCGGGCCCAGGCATGCGCATCCTGCTCGATCGGAGGCCAGGTGCCATAGTGGCTCGGCAGGACCACCCTCGGCCCGAGCAGCCGGATCGCCTCCAGCGAATCGTCCGGCCCCATCGTGAACAGATCGCC
>JBJTSM010000612.1:0-3443 GCA_046076685.1 Planctomycetia bacterium
GACATCACGCCGCTCCTGGCCGACGCCCGGGCCCTGGCGGCGGCGATCGACCGGCTCGCGGCGCCCTGGCGGGACGCCCGGCTCGACGCCATCGCGGCGGTCGAGGCCCGCGGCTTCCTGTTCGCCACGCCGCTGGCGCTCGCGCTCGGCGTGGGCGTGATCCCGGTGCGGAAGCCCGGCAAGCTGCCGGCCGACACGATCGAGCACGAGTACGACCTCGAATACGGCCGCGATCGTCTGCAGATGCACCGCAACGTGCTCCCGGCAGGGGCCCGCGTGCTCGTCGTGGACGACGTCCTGGCGACGGGCGGCACGGCGGCGGCCTGCATGAAGCTCATCGAGGCCGGCGGCGGGAAGGTGGCGGGCGCCGCGTTCCTGATCGAGATCGAGCCGCTGGGGGGCCGCGAGCGGCTGGCGCCGCACCGCGTCGAGGCCACGCTGACCTACTGACCGTGATCGACCGATCGTGGCGCTGCTGAAACGAATCTTGCTTGGCTGAATAGGCTCTGCTGAACCGCATGCCCATGCCGCGTGTCGTCGTCGCGATGTCGGGCGGGGTCGATTCGAGCGTGGCGGCGAGCCTGCTGGTGGAGGCGGGCTACGACTGCGTGGGCGTGTTCATGCGGCACGGCCGGCCCGTGCTGCCCGCGAAGCCTTCGGCACAATCGTCCCTGCCGGTGCTGTCGAGCGGCCACCAGGGCTGCTGCAGCGCCGCCGACGCGCTCGACGCCAGGCGCGTGGCCGACCGGCTGGGCATCCCGCTCTTCGCCCTCGACCTGACCGACGAGTTCGAGCGGATCATCGGGTATTTCGCGGCGGAATACGGCCGCGGCCGCACCCCCAATCCCTGCGTGCGGTGCAACTCGTGGATCAAGTTCGGCCGGCTCTTCGACCATGCCGACGCCATCGGCGCCGAGCACGTGGCCACGGGTCATTACGCGCAGCTGACCCGCACGGCCGCCGGAAACCCGCGGCTCGCCCGCGGCCTCGATGCCGCCCGCGATCAATCCTACGTGCTCTTCGACGTGCCACCGGAACGGCTCGGCCGCATGCTCCTGCCCGTGGGCGGCATGGCGAAGGCCGCGGTCCGCGAGCGGGCGGCGACGCTTGGACTGGTCACCGCCGACAAGCCGGACAGCCAGGAGATCTGCTTCGTGGCCTCGGGCGCGCATGCCCGGCTCGTCGGCCACAGGCTCGGCGGTTCCCGCGCAGGCGCGATCGTCACCCGTGATGGAACCGTGCTCGGCCACCACCCTGGCATCGAGCACTTCACGGTCGGGCAGCGGCACGGCCTGGGGGTGGCGACGGGCCGGCCGCTCTACGTGGTGCGGATCGAGCCCGACACCTGCCGCGTCGTGGTGGGTGGCCGTGACGAGGTTCCCGAAACGGAACTGGTCGCGGGCGAGGCGACCTGGCTGGAACCGGTGCCCGACACGGCCTTCGAGTGTCTCGTGCAGTGCCGGGCCCAGCGGGGGCCCGCGCCGGCGGTGGTGACGCCGCTGGGGCCGGGCCGGTTTGCCGCCCGGTTCACCGGCGGCCCGGACCGTTCGCCGGGCCCGATCTCCCCCGGCCAGCCGGCCGTCTGCTACGCCGCCGACCGCGTCCTCGGCGGCGGCTGGATCGAGGGCTAGCGGGCTTCAAAACTGGCACGGCCGGTTTCCCCGAACTAGGCTTGCCTGACAGGCCGGCGGCAGTCTCCGCGGCCATTTGCCCTCTCTCGGTTTTGAGCCTGCCATGAACGAACTCCCCGCGCTCCCCGTGCCGGTCCTGCTGGCCGCCTGCCTCGTGCTCGGCCTCATGGCCCTGGCCATGCTGCTGCTCGTCTTCAACTACGGGCAGCTCTGGTTCCAGGCGTTCTGGTCGAAGGCGCCCGTGCGGTTTCTGGAACTGCTCGGCATGAGCCTGCGGAAGGTGAACGCGCGGACCATCGTGCAGGCCCGCATCATGGCCACGCAGGCCGGGCTCGGCCGCGACATCACGGTGCGCCGGCTCGAGGCCCACTATCTGGCAGGCGGCGACGTGCCTCGCGTGATCCGGGCGCTCATCGTGGCGCACCGCGCCGATCTCGACCTCGATTTCGACCGGGCCTGCGCGATCGACCTGGCCGGCCGCGACGTGCTCGACGCGGTGCAGACGAGCGTGAATCCCAAGGTGATCGACTGCCCCGACACCGCCAGCGGCAAGTCGACCCTGTCGGCGGTCGCCAAGAACGGCGTGGAGCTGAAGATCCGCGCCCGCGTCACCGTGCGGACGAACCTCCAACAGCTCATCGGCGGAGCCACCGAGGAGACGATCATCGCGCGGGTGGGGGAGGGGATCATCACCTCGATCGGTTCGGCCGGCAGCCACTTCGAGGTCATGGAGCATCCCGACAAGATCTCGAAGGCCGTGCTCCAGCGCGGTCTCGACGCGCAGACGGCCTTCCAGATCGTGTCGATCGACATCGCCGACATCGAGGTGGGAGAGAACATCGGTGCCCGACTCCAGGCGGATCAGGCCGAGGCCGACACCCGCGTGGCCCGGGCCAAGGCGGAGGAGCGGCGGAGCGTCGCCATCGCCCGCGAACAGGAGATGAAGGCGGCCACGGCCGAGAATCGGGCCCGGCTGTTCCAGGCCGAGGCCCTCGTGCCCCAGTCGATCGGCGACGCCTTCCGCGCCGGCCGGGTGCGGACGGACCTCCCCGCCGCGGATCGGGCCCGGGCCTGACGCCGCACGGCCCCCCGAACGCCCAGGCTGCCCCGCTTGACCGTTAGATTCCGCACAGTCCGGGGAATAAGGCCAAACCTTGAGGCCGGCCCATGCCGATACATGCCTAGGTGGCGAGGGCGTCAGGATGACGCCGGACCCCCGGTGGTCCGCCGCCCCGAGAGAACCTCTCGGCAGACTTTCGTTACGGCAACAAGTCACGGCAAACAAGGGAGTGTGCGAATGGCCATGCGTCGTCTCCGCGTGTACACGGGCCCCGATCTGAGCCAGCCGAGCGTCGGCGTGCTCGAACAGCCCCACGACAACAGCGTGCGGGTTTCGCTCGGCGAAATCCTGCCCCTGCTGGCCGATGCCGTGGCGAGCAACCGGACGTGGCTGACCGATTTCAAGGATGACGAGGTCTCGATCTCGTCGGACCTGCACGACGTGCTCCAGGCCTACCGACACTTCCGCCGTCCCGGGGCCTGACGGGCCGCGGGCGGAATGGGGTCGACGGCGGAAAGGGGGGGCGACACACCCCTCTTGCGAGTGACTCTTCCGTGGGGCATACTCCCCCGAGGAATCCTCGCTTCGTTGCCGTGCACCCGATGCCAACACCTCTCAATCTCGCCGACCTGGGAAGACGTGTGCGGGCGGTGCGGCTGGCCCGGCGGCTGACCCTCGACGAGGTCGTATCGCGGGCGAATTTCACGGTGAGCTGGCTCTCGAAGCTCGAGAACGGCCAGTTGACCCCGTCG
>JBJTSM010000613.1:0-4823 GCA_046076685.1 Planctomycetia bacterium
CGGGCTGTCTTCTCTTCTCCTTTCTCGGGCCCGCCCTCCAGGCGGGCAAACTCTCCCAACCCGGCCATCCATGGCCCCTGCCGGCTGTTTTTTGCGCGGCATCCTGCCGCGGGCCAGGTCATTTGGATGTACGACGAGTGAAGTTGCCCAACGATCCACGCGCACGCCTGCCACGCCGCAAGCCATCACTGTGGCTGCGATTCCGATAGGCTCGCAAGAATCGCTTCGCGGAATCGCTCTGCGGCTAACCCGGCACCGTATGTCGTGAGGTGATCGTCGTCCGTGTAAATCGCTTGCCGGCCCTTCAGCACGAGCACCTCATCACCGCGGGCATACAGGTCGTGCACGGCAATCAGCGAGCATTTGCGATTGCGCATCGCCGCGTGACGGACCAGTTCTCTCGCCTTTTCACCACGAGCAGGATCGAGAATCGGCAGGTAGCGGGACACACCGTCGCACGGCGTGATCCCGAGGTGGGCCAGGAATTGAACGAGGTTTCGATCCTTGAGTCCTGCGATTTCGGGAGGCTGCTCCACGAGCAGCACTTTCTCCGCATGCCCGCAAAGGAAGTCCACCAGTTCATCGAGCCCCCCGGGCCGTTCGGAAGTCCAGCGCCTGCACACCACCACCAGTTTCGGTTTCCATTGCTCGATCAGCCGTACTCTCGCCGAGTCGTAGGCGAGCCTCTCATTCGGGCTGAGCCGCCGTCCAGACCGCGAGTGATCGGCGAGCGGAAACCGCAATAGGGGTAGGGAGGCCCGATTGGTTTCGGGCCCCCCTCCCTCCGAACCGTGCTGGCGGGTCTCCCGCACACGGCTCTCCGGTCGATGGTTACCTGTTCAAGGATTGAACGGCCGCAGCGCGGGCAGCTACCAGACTGAACAGCCCGCGGTCCGCGAAGTAGGCATTTGGCCACAGCTGATGATCACGGCCGCGACCGTGACCGCGACGATGGGAACGGCAGCGGAGGATGCTCCGCAGCCGCATCCGTATCCATCCATCTTGGTCGCGGAACAGTCGCGGTTTGGTGCCATGCTTGAAGTACGCGAACCAGCCCCGAACGGTCTTGTTCACGTCTGCATTCACGCACTGCATGCTCCGGCCATTGCGGCGGAGTGTTTTCGCCCGGATCGAATCCCGCAGCTTTTGGACGGCCTTCTCGCGGGGCCAGTGGTCCTGTCCCAGGAAGGTGTAGCCCAGAAAGTCGAAGGACTCGGTGCGGGAGTCGGCGATCCGTGTCTTGTCTGGATGCAGCGTGAGGCCGTTGTCAGCCACCCATTGCTTGACCAGCTCCAGTGCCCGTGCGGCGTCTTCCGCCGTCGTGCACAGGATCACGAAGTCGTCGGCATACCGCACCATCTCGATCCCGTGCCTGGCCAGTAGATGGTCAAGCGGGTCGAGATAGACGTTGCTCAGAAGCGGACTGAGAACGGCTCCTTGCGGAGCGCCTCGTTCCGGCGTCCATCGCTTCATTTCGTCCAGGATGTCCGCCTTCAGGAAGTCACCGATGAGCCGGAGTACCCGGCCGTCGGCGATGCGTTCCTTGACGCGTGACATGAGCCGGTCGTGCGGAATCGAGTCGAAGTAGCCCTTCAAGTCTGCGTCCACGACGTGGACGTATCCTTCCTTGAGCAGCTGACTCACCCGCCGTAAAGCGTCCTTGCAACCTCGGCCCGGACGGAACCCGTAGCTGTGTTCCGCGAAGTCGCGTTCGAAGATCGGCTCGATCACGTTCACCACCGCCGCCTGCACGACCCGGTCCCGGACCGTGGGAATCCCCAGTGGTCGGGTCTCGTTCGTGCCCGGTTTCGGGATGTGGGCGCGTCGAATGGGCTGTGGGGTGTACGTCCCGGCCCTGAGCTTCTCCGACAGCCACCGGATCGTCTCCGTCAGCTGCCGTTCGAACGCTCGCACCGTTTCGTGATCGACCCCGGCCGCTCCGTCGTTCTTGGCCACCTGTTGAAACGCCGCTCGCAGGTTCCGTTCAGCGAAAACCTTGTCGATCAGCGCGAACCATACGCCTCCTTTCACTCCTTCCTCGAGTGCCTTCAACATGCGAGTGGTCCAGACGGCCGGTTCGACCCATGCCCAACGGGCATGTATCTCTTCGACTTGCTTAGCCCGCTCATCGCGGGGCACTGCCGTCGATCTGTCTTCCGTTCGTTCGTCCATCTCTCATCCATCTCCCTGGAGCCCTTCGCTCCACCGGCATTACCCGGGTTCGTGGCTACTATGGCTCCTCTGACTCCTGCCGGACGGTTGTCCGGTGTCCGGCAGGTCTCATTGCTTCATGCACCGAGTCTTCCGACCATTCCGTCTCCAGTCACCCTCCGTCGCTCCGACTGCCTGGCCTGTTTCTACAGTCGGACGTACCGCCAGAACGGCTCCGTGAAGCGCGTTCCACCCACTCAGGCAGGGCAACGCCGGCGTCTCTTGGGCTTCGCCATTGGGCTGCAGGCTCGCCGCGACGATAGGCCGAATCGAGTTCGTCATCCTACGAACTAGTCGTTCACCTCCTGATGCTCTCCACCTCCCCTCGCGGGGACGCAGTTTCGATCGGTTACGGCGGCCAGGCCGGCCACCGACAGGGACTCGCACCCTGCTGGTTCAGTACACTTGCAATCGCACAGCCCCCGGCGCGAGCCGGGGGATCGGGCACCGGTTGGTGCACCATCCCGTCGCTCGCGCTCCGGGCTTCTATGGGAGCCGTCATGTTTCCACATAAAAGCCCCCGGCGGCGCGTCACGGCGTACCCATCGGCAGCAACGTCCGCAGTTCGGCGAGCAGTTCGGGCGTCGCGGCCGCGATGAACGCCGGATCGTCGAGCGGAATCGTCGCTGCGACGCCGCCATCCTCCCCAAAACCACCCACGCTGCCGCCGGCCTCGCGCACGATGAGCAAGCCGGCGGCCACGTCCCAGCAGGCGATGCGCCGCACCCAGAAGGCATCGAGCCGGCCGCAGGCGAGCCACGCGAGATTGATCGCCGTGGAGCCGGTGCGGCGGACGGAATGAACCTGCGGGGCGACGGCCAGGAAGTCGGCGACGGCCACCGAGTCGGCCGTGAGCTGCGGCGGAAAGCTCAACGCGACGAGGGCGTCGGGAAGCCTCGTGCACCGGCTTGCGGCGACGGGCTCGCCATTGAGCCAGGCGCCGGCGCCGAGTTCAGCCGTGAAGCATTCATCGCGCTTTGGATCGTGGATCGCGCCCACGAGGATCTCGTCGCCGCGGGTGAGCGCCACCGAGACGCACCAGGCCGGAAACCCGTGCACGTAGTTGCTCGTGCCGTCGAGCGGATCGACCATCCACCGGAAGACGGGCCGGGCCGCAGGATCGTGCTCCGCGGACGCGCCGTCGCCCACGTGCTCGGGCAGGGATTCCTCCCCGATGAACCCGTGATCGGGAAACGCGGCCAGCACGATGCTGCGGATCTCCCGCTGCGAGGCGAGATCCGCCTCGGTCACGAGATCCCGCGGCCCCTTGTTCGACACGCCGAACCTGCCCACCCAATCGAGCAGCACGCGGCCACCGGCGCGGGCGGCGGCCTCGCAGACCCGTCGGGCATCGGCGGGAATGTCACGGGAAGCGGCCCCGGGGGCATCCGCCCCGACGGGTGAATTCAGGCGTGTCATGGGCGATTTCGTCCTCGGCATCTTCTCTTCGCTGCTGGAGCCAGAGTGTATGCGATCGACGCCGCGACAACAGGGTTCTGCATCACATCCGGTCGCCCGGGCGTGCGGCATGGTTTCGATCCGAAAGGGTCGGTGCGGTTAGAATTGCCGGAGCTCCCGTCTCACTCCTGAAAGCGCGACACCATGCCATCCTCACCACCACCGCGGGCTTCGCTCACTGCCTGGCGCACCGCCGGCAGCCGGGTGACCGACTCCGGATCCGCCATTCCCGCCGGGATCGACCTCGATCGACCCCGGCACGGCATCACGCTGGCAGGCTCCGCTGGCACCGCCGCCGCTGCGCTATTGGGCCTCGACCTGCGGTCCGACAGCCGGCTCGCCGACCATTGGGTGCGGGAAGACGACGTCACCGCCATCTATGAGACGGTCGATGCCCGCCGCCTCCGGACCACGGCCATGTGGCGGCTCGCGCCGTCCGACGGTGCCACGCGGGCATGGGAGCTCGTCGTATCGGCGCAGACCTCACTGCTGCAGAGCGATTCGTTCGTGGCGGTGGTGTCGGAGATCGACGGTGCGGTCACACTGTGGGGAACCTTCCGCGATGGCGACGTGCACTGGCACACCACCCCGTCGCCCGAGGCGACCTGCGTGCTCGTGCAGCGCGATGGTCAGACCGACGCCGCAGCAGAGAGCGTGCTGGTGGTCGCCCACCCCGGCGATGCGCGACGGGTGACGGTGCGGAAAGACGGCGGCCGGACCGTACTCGAGTGCTGGCTTTTCTCGACGGCCTTGGAGAAGGGAGTGCTGCTCCGCAGCCGCGTGCTCGCCGCGGTCGGCCCCACCGACAACGCCGGGCACTGGGCCACAAGGCTCGCAACCTCCTTCGCCGCCTCGCCCCCGATGCTCACGACCTGATCCGGCCATCCAGCCACAACGACCGGACGAGGCCCAGGCGAAAGGGTCGGCGATCCACCACAGGCGGATGCGGTCCAACCGCCGGAAACCAGCGCCCTTTCGGGCAGTTTTTTGCGCTGGCCGCGAACCGGCTCCAGGCGTTACATTGCCCCCATCTTTCCCGCGTTCCCCCTGCCACGGATCGGCTCGGGCTGTCGATCGGCTCCGTGAGCCGGCCGTCGGCACACCCGCACCGTCCGCGGTGCACAGCCCAAGAAGGTGGATGCCGTGGCCGACAT
>JBJTSM010000614.1:0-3990 GCA_046076685.1 Planctomycetia bacterium
TACGGAGCCCGCGCGGACTTGGTTCGCCCGCCGCCCTCGTTCTCCCAATTTCTCCCCAATTCATCGGAGATCGGCCGCAAAGGGAGTGGAAATGCAGGAAAAATTGGTCGTGACAGTTGGATTGCCACAAGCACGCTCCTACGCCAGTCGGGAAAGCTCCTGCCAGGCTGTCTCGACGTGTTCTCGGCGGGTGAGCGACCCGCCCACGGCGAGCCTGAGAGCCTGACGACCGGCCACCCGGGCGGGGCTCAAGAAGACCCGTCCCCGCCGGTTGACCCGGTCGAGCAGGGCGGACGAGGCGTCGTCGCCCGCCCTGAGCCGGAAGCAGACGAGGCTCAAGGACGGCTCCACCGGCAGTTCGAAGCGGGGGTCGGCCCGCACCCAGCCGGCGAACTCCGTCGCCCAGGCGACGTGGTCGCGGATCCGCTGCCGGAGGGCCTCCGCACCGATCATGCGGAGCGTCATCCAGAGCTTGAGGGCCCGGAACCGGCGGCCCAGCGGCACCTGCCAGTCGCTGTAGTCGATCACGGCCCCGCTTTCGCTGGCGGCATTGCGGAGGTAGTCGGGTTTCATCGACAGGCCGCGCACGAGCGGGCCGCGGTCGGCCACCCAGAGGGCGTGGCAGTCGAAGTTGACGAGCATCCACTTGTGCGGATTGAAGCCCCAGCTGTCGGCGGCCTCCGCACCGGCCACGATCGCGCCGCGGAACTCCGGGCAGACCGCCGCCGCGCCGGCCCAGGCGGCGTCGACGTGCAGCCAGGCGCCGTGGCGCCGTGAAGAGGCGTCGATCGCTTCCACCGGGTCGAACCCGCCCGCGGCCATGGTGCCGACCGTGGCGGCCACGAAGAAGGGCACCCTGCCGGCCCGGGCGTCGGCGTCCATGGCGGCGGCGAGCCGGCCGGCATCCATCTCGCCGCGGGCATTTGTCTCGATCAGCCGCAACGAGTGCGGGCCGATGCCGGCGATCTTGAGGCCCTTCGCGACGCTCGAATGCGCGGCGTCGCTCGTGTAGGCGACGAGATCGTGTCGTTGCTGCAGGCTTTCACCGGCCCGCTCGCGGGCGGCGACGACCACGCCGAGCAGGCCGCTGGACGCGGAGTCGAGGATCACGCCCCCGCCTGCGCCCGTGCTCGTGAACCGTTCGGGCAGGCCGAGCAGTTCGCGCAGCCAGTCGAGCACGTGGGTTTCCAGTTCGGTGCAGGCGGGCGACGTGGACCAGAGCATGCCCTGCACGCCGAGGCCCGCGGTGAGCAGTTCGCCGAGGATCGAGGGCCCGCTCGTGCTGGCGGGGAAGTAGGCGAAGAATCCGGGATGCTGCCAGTGGGTCAGGCCCGGCACGATGCTCCGGTCGAGATCGGCCAGCACGGCCTCGAGCGATTCGGGCTGCTCCGGCGGATGCGCGGGCAGTTGCGACCGCACCCAGCCCGGTGCGACGGGCGACTGCACCGGCTTCTCGGCCACCGTGAGCCAGTAGTCGGCGATCCAGTCGACGATGGCGCGGCCCTCGCGGCGGAACCGCTCGGCATCGAAGGCCGGCAGTGGGTGGCTCGGCATGCCGTCACTCCCCGTGCAGCGTGAGCACGAGCCGGCGGGGGCCGCCGCGGTCGCGGTGCTCGCAGAGGTAGATGCCCTGCCAGGTGCCGAGGCACAGCCCGCCGTCCCTGATCGGCACCGTGACCGCACTGCCGATCATCGAGGCCTTCACGTGGGCCGGCATGTCATCGGGGCCCTCCATCGTATGCACGTAGGGAAAATCCTCGCGCGCGATCTCGTTGAACGCCATCTCGAGATCGCGCGGGACGTCGGGATCGGCGTTTTCGTTGATCGAGAGGCTCGCCGACGTGTGCAGGATGAAGACGTGCAGCAGGCCGACACGAAGCCGCTCCATGCCGGCGACCGCCGCCTCGATTTCGGGCGTGATCAGGTGGAAGCCGCGCCGGCGGGGCGGGAGCCGGAGTTCGGTTTGCAGCCAGGCCATGGTTCATGTTTCCGTTCAGTGCAGCGACGAATGGCGACGAGCAGGTCAGCGGTCGGCGGACGAAAAACACCAGACGGTGCCGTCGTCCGAGGCGATCACGACATGGCCCGACGCCACGGCCGCGCCGGCGGAGAAGCCGCCGCCCGCATCGAACTCCCAGACGGTCTCTCCCGTCGCCGCGTCGAGGGCCAGAATCTTTCCGGCGCCGTCCGCGACGACGGAGACGGGCCGTCCGTCCGCCGCGGACGCCACGACGGGCGAGGCATCGACCCTGCCCCGCAGCGGATGCCGCCACTTTCTGCTGCCGTCCACGCTGGAAAAGGCCTCCACCGCCTTGCCGCGCGAGCCCACGACGACGAGGTCGCCGGCGATCGCCGCGCTCGAGCGGTAGGACTGGGCGTTTGCCGCGGCCGGCGTCTGCCAGGCGACGCGGGCCTCGAGAAAGTCGATCGCAAAGAACCCGCCCCCCTCGGTGCCGAAGAACACACGCGTGCCGGCCGTCGCCGGCGTGGTGCCCGTCGGGCCACCGATCGGCACGGCCGCCTTCTCTTCACCGTTCTCCGCATCGATGACATGCAGCTTGCCGTCGCAGCCCGCGAGAAACACCCGGTCTCCCTCCGCGGTGCGGGCCACCGTCGGCGAGCAGCGGATCTGGTCGGCGATGGAGTGCTTCCAGAGCAGTTTGCCGTCGGCCAGCTCGAGGCAGGAGAGCGACGCATCCTGCGATCCCACGAGCACGCGGGCCTGCTTGGGGCCGGCACCGGATGCGGCCAGGATGGTGGGGCCGCCGGAGATCTCTCCCTCCGTCTCGTATTCCCAAGCGACCTTGCCCGTCGTCCGGTCGAACATGCGGACCACGCCGGTGTCGTCGCCCACCGCGACCAGCGGCAGCGCGGGATCGAGCGACACGGCCGCCGCGGAGGGGAACCCGGCCGCCTCGGCCTTGAAAGTCCACCGGGTCGCGCCCGTGGCGAGATCGAGCGCGTGGAACGTGCCGTCGAGGTCGCCGAGATAGATCGTGCCGTCGGCGATCGTAGGCACGGCGCCGAAGGCCGTTTTCTCGAATCCGCGGTGCCAGCGTTCGGCCAGCGGCAGGCGGAGGGTGGTCGCCGATCGGCCGGTGCCCGCGGGGCAGCCCCGGGCCATCGGCCATGCGTCGTCCGGAGCGGCGTCGTCTGCCGCCTCGGCCGGCATCGGCGGGCAGCCGAGCAGGAGGACCGCGAGCAGGAGAAATCGTCTCATCGGGTTTCGCTTCCTGGCAGTGAGGATAGGACGGTCGGCGGCGGTTCCGCAACCGCCGGACGCCGGATGGGCAGCGCCGGCTTGCGGATGGGCGGCCGCCCGCCCTATCGTCGGTGGGTCGTGTCTCGACCGCTCGTCTCTCCTCCGGCCGCTCCGCCATGCACCTCGTTCTCCGCCGTGCCCTCCCTGCGATCGTCGTTCTGCTCGCCGCCGTGCCCGCGGCCGCCCGGGCAGAGGAGCCGCCCGCCGCGGCCCGCGACGCCACGCTTCGCGAGCGGATCCAGCGGGCCGTGGACCGGGTCTATCCCACGCTCGTCCGCATCGACGTGGTGATGGAGTCGGGCGGCTCGGGCCGGATGCAGAAGTCGCGGGGCACCGGCTCGGGCGCGATCATCGACGCCGACGGATACATCATCACCAACCACCATGTCGCCGGCCGCGGCAGCAGAATTCCGCGCCGCAACCGAGGCGACCTTGGTCAACTGACCCCGCCTCAGGCCTTCAATGTGGCCCAAATATCCTCGGGGGGTGAGCCCCGCAGGGGCGAGGGGGGCAGACAGCCCCCCTTTCTTCATCCGCCCGAGGCAATCACCCTGAAGACGCAAGGATCGGTCACCAGTTCCGGCGGGCTTTGGCACAGCCCCTGCGCCACCTGCCAGGCCGCCAGCACCTTTGGCACATAGTCGCGCGTCTCGGCATAGGGCGGCACGCCCTTGTTGGCATCCACCGCGCCCTCGCCCGCGTTATAGGCCGCCAGCACCATCAGCGGC
>JBJTSM010000615.1:0-2779 GCA_046076685.1 Planctomycetia bacterium
ATGGGCCACCAGCCAGTCCCGCAGCGGCCGCTCGAAGCGGCGGACGATCGTGGCGAAGGCCTGCACGTCACCCGCACGGACCTGCCGGATGGCGGCCTCGACCAGTGCGTCGTCGGGAGCGGGCGGAGTCGGTGTCATCACTCTACATGGCAGCCGGAACCGGAAGGTTACCCCCGGGGAGCCACCGTGGGTGACCCGCCGTCAGGGCCGCCGTTTCCGCCGGGCCGCCAGGGCCTCGACCCCGCGGCCGTTTTATTGGCGATTACAATACCCACGATAGCTCCGGCAATTTCGGATCGCTCATGCCGGGCTGCGCCCACGATGAATCACAATCCAGACATCCGCTGGCGACAGCGATTCGAGAACTTTGACCGGGCGCTGACGCTCCTGCGGGACGCTCTTGCCCGGGCCAAGAAGAGGGATGGATGAACACGCCTCCGCTTACGGAGCAGGAACTAACGCTCGTGCGCGGCGTATTCGACCGTCATCCGGAGGTGTCGGCCGCGATCCTGTACGGCTCCCGGGCGAAGGGCACGCATGGGCCATCCTCCGATGTCGATCTGGCGGTCGTGGGCGACCTGACGCCGCTCGCGGCCGAGGCGATCGCGGGCGAGTTGGACGAACTTCCGCTGCCCTATCGCTTCGACGTGCAGCCCGTCGCTCGCATCACGCACGAGCCGCTGCGGGAACACATCGAGCGGGTCGGCATCTGTATCTACCGCGCGGCCTGACGACGCAAGAGTCGCAGGAACCGGGGTGGAGATGAGGCCGCCGGGCCGGATCTGCTACGCTCTGCCCGCCAGAGCCGTGTGGACCGAGGTGCAAACCACGGATCACCTCCACCACCGTTCCAATTCCACGAGGAGCCACCATGCAGATCGCCATCATCGTCGGCAGTCACCGGAAAGACAGCCAGTCCAGTCGCGTGGGAGCGTACATTGCGAAAGACCTGGCCCGCATCGACCCCACGACGACCGTCGACACGATCGATCTGGCCGGGAATCCGCTGCCGCTGTGGGACGAGAGCGTCTGGCAGGGAGACAGTCAGCTGGCGGCGCTCTGGAAGCCCTACCGGGACAGGATGCGGAAGGCCGACGGGTTCGTGATCATCTCGCCGGAATGGGCCGGAATGGTGCCGCCGGGGCTCAAGAACCTGCTCCTGTTCGCGGGCCCCAAGGAAGTGGGCCACAAGCCGGCCCTGATCGTCGCCGTGTCGGCGTCGCGGGGCGGGAGCTATCCGGTGAACGAGCTGCGGACCAGCGGCTACAAGAACAGCCGGCTGGTCTATGTGCCCGAGCATGTCCTGGTGCAGGACGTGGGCGACGTGTTGGCCGGGGAGACGCCCGCGAGCGACCGGGATGCCTGGCTCCGCCGGCGGATCGAATTTGCCGATCGGATTCTGCTCGAATATGCCAAAGCGCTCGCGCCGATTCGTTCAAGCGGCCTGACCGAGCACGCGGACTTTCCCTACGGCATGTGACCGCCCTGGCCCTAGCGGCGGCTGAATGGCCACATCGCGAGCCGCCAGTTGCCGGTGGCGTTTTCCTCGGCTTCGGTGGGCTCGGCCGGTTCCTCGTGGGCGACCTGCACGTCGGGAAGCGGTGCGAGGTCGCTCTCGGCGACGGCGGTGTCGAGGCTGTCATCCGGCACCATGCGGGCTTGGATGCGGCCGGCGGCATGGCCCGCGACGACGGCACCGGCATACATGGGGAACGAGACCGCCGGGGTAAACCGCCCCAGCGCGCCGCCCACGTAGGTGCCGTAGGCGGGATAGAGGATCCGGTAGCTCTCGCGTTCCAGATCCGGATCGCGGTGCTGTTCGGCGTAGGCGATCGCATCCGACGTGGCGATCGCTTCCGGCCAGAGGCTGACGATCGGGAAGGCGGACGCGAGCGCATACGTGCCCGGGAGCTTGCGCCGGGTGAAGTCCTTGGCATGCCCTCCTTCGTGCAGGGCGATGGCCGGGACGTCGCTGTAGAGATGGATCGTGCCGGTGTAGGGGTTGTAGTGGTCGCCGCCGAACAGCCGCCCCGGCAGGATCGCTTCTCCGACCACGGACAATGCCCCGAACGTGTAGCGATAGCCCCAGCCCACGGTCTTGTTGGCCTTGAGCCTGCGCCAGTCGTCGAGCGGCGCGTATTGGTTGATCGCCACCTTGACGTGGTCCAGATCGTTGTCGTCGAGATAGCGGCGGATGGCCTCTTCTGTTTCAGCCGAGACATCGTGATTGTCCACGCGGCGATCCCAGAGGATGATCTTGGCGGGGATGCCGAGCACCCAGCCCACCCCGTCGAGCACCGGCCGTTGTTTGCCGCGCTCGATCTGTCCGTCCCGCGTGGCGTCGACGAGTTCCGGGGCGACGTTGACGCGGTCGACGTGGATCTCCCGCGGCTTGAGCCAGTCGGCGGCTGGGGCGTCGTTGGCAGCCGCAAGACAAGCGACGCCGACGAGCAGCGAGAGCAAACCACGGTCAGACGTTCGTAGACCCATGCCGCACCCTTGAAGTGGAGTTGCGCCTCCGTACTCGACGAGGGAGATATCGGCCGGCGCGTCGCCGGAGCGATACGGAAACGGCCTCAAACCACCCGGCTTCCGCAGCTTGCCCCGGTCGGTGCGGCAAACCCCTCCAACCGCTCGAGGCAATGGTCTGGTCGTCGATTACTGAGGGGCTTCATCCTCCCTCTCCCCCTCACCAGAGAGTCGAGCCCAAACCGCCCGCTCCCGGCCAGCAGGAACGCCACGGCCGCGGCGAAGTAGAGCAGCGCGAGCTCCTTCGAGG
>JBJTSM010000616.1:0-4248 GCA_046076685.1 Planctomycetia bacterium
CCGGCCCTCGCCGAGCCGGCCGAACGCCTTCCGGGAACAGCACGGCTTCGGCGACGCCTTCGTCGTGATGTACTCCGGCAATCACGGTGTGCAAAACCCGCTCGCCACGCTGCTCGACGCCGCCCGGGAACTCGAAGCACGGGAAGTCCAAGCCCGGCAGGACATCCTCTTCGTGTTCATCGGCGGAGGTGTCGGCAAGCTTGAGGTGGAGCGGCGGATCGAGGCCGGGGCGAGCAACCTGCGTTCGTTGCCGTTCGAGCCGCTGGCCCGCATCGGCACGAGCCTCTCCGCCGCCGACGTGCACGTTGTCAGCCTCGCCGACAAGGCGGTGGGCATCATCCATCCGTGCAAGGTCTACGGCGCGATGGCGATCGGCCGCCCGATCCTCTTTTTCGGTCCGCCGGAATCCCACGTCGGCGACATCCTGCGGCATGGCGATATCGGCCGGACGGTTTCGCACGGCGATGTGACTGGAGCCGTGGCGGCGGTCGAGGAATTGGCAGCGATCGGCGAATCGGCCCGGGCGACGATGGGCCGCCGCGCGATGGCCGGCATCGCCGAGTCGTTCACATCCGCGGCTCTCCAGGCGGAATTCTGCGGCATCCTCGAGGAGGCGGCCAGGTGACGTCCCTGACGCTGCTTCGGGCCCCGCGGCGGCATCGCAGCGGCGACGACGCCTTCTCTCCGGCGTTCGCGGCGGCGATGGGGCGATATTTCTCGCCCGTCTCTCTTGCCGACATCTGGCCCGACTGGCACGACACCGTCCTCTCTTCGTTTCCGCTGCGGTTCGTGCCGCTGCGGCACCGGGTCTATCGGGCGACCGTTCTGCCGGCGGTGGTCGGCCGCGTGGTCGGACGCCTGCCGTCCGGCGGCGTGACCTGCGTGCGTGGCGAGATGCTGATGGGCGACGCATCGGCGGTCTTTGAACGGCGCATCAAGAGCCGGGGACGCTACGTCTACAACCTGATCGACGACTGGTTCGCGGTGCCTGGGCTGGCGGCACGGGCGTCCGCGCGCTGCGACCTGGCCGACCTGATCGTCGTGCCCACGACCCGGCTGCAGGAGGTCTGTGCCGCGCGGAATCCGCGAGCCACGGTGGCCTGCATCGAGGAGCCTGTCGATGCGAGCCGATTCGACGTCGCCTCCGGGGGGGCGGCCGGCGGACTGGCCGGGCGCAAGTCGGAGACGCCGCTGCTCGTCTGGGCGGGCAATCCGTTCAGCCAACGGGAGCTCGTCGCCCTGGCCGACGTGCTCGCCGCCGTGCATGCGTTGCGGCCTTTTACGCTGGTCGTCATCTCCGGTCAGCAGCGGCCGGCGCTGCCGTTGTCGATTCCCTGGGAATGGCGTCCCTGGTCGCCGACCGTCGAGTGTGAAATCATCCCGCGGGCCTGGGCGGGGTTTTGCCACCTCGCCGACGATCCCTACTCCGCGGCCAAAGGCTGCTACAAGACGAAGACCTACATGGCCGCCGGTACCGTGCCCGTGGTGTCGGACGTCGGCCACGCCCGAACCGTGCTCACGGCCGCGGCGGCCGGCACGCTCGTGCCTGGTAACGATGCGGCGCGGTGGCGGGAGGCCCTGCTTGCGGCACTCGCGTCGCGGGAGGATGCCGTCCGGGAAGGTGCCCGCGTCCGGGCCTATGCCCGGGAAGCGTTCGCCTTCGATCACGTCGCCGCCTGCTGGGCGGAGTGGCTCGAGCGGTTGCCATGAAGCCAGACCACCACTATCGGCCGGAGATCGACGGGCTGCGGGCGATCGCCGTGGCGGCCGTGATCCTCTTTCATGCCGGATTGCCGGGGCTCGGCGGGGGCTTCGTCGGTGTCGACGTGTTCTTCGTGATCAGCGGCTTTCTGATCACGGCGATCATCCGCCGCGACGTGACCGCGGGCCATTTCTCGGTCGCGCGGTTCTACGAACGGCGCGTGCGCCGCATCCTGCCCGCGCTCTTCGTGGTCATGGCCGCGTGCATCCCGCCGGCACTGCTCGTCCTCAGCCCCGACGATCTCAAGGACTTTGCCCAGAGCCTCGCGGCGGTGAGCCTCTGTGGATCGAACGTGCTCTTCTGGGGAGAGAGCGGTTATTTCGACACCCAGGCCGAACTCAAGCCGCTGCTCCACACCTGGAGCCTCGCGGTCGAGGAGCAGTTCTACATTGCGTATCCGCCACTGGTGCTGCTGGCGTCGCGGTTTGGTCTTGCCGGGCTGCTCGCGGCCCTCGTCGTGCTCGCCGCGGGGAGCCTGGCGGTTTCCGTGCACGAGGTCGCCGCCTTTCCGTCGGCCGCCTTCTACCTGCTGCCGTCCCGGGCCTGGGAACTCGCCGTGGGCGGCATCGCGGCGGTGGTGGCGGAGTCGTCGTGGGGGCGACGCAACGTCGGCGGTACGGCAACCTCGGTGGCGGGCTGGTGCGGGCTGGCGCTGATCGCCTTCGCGCTGGCGTGGTATGGCGAACAGACGCCCTTTCCCGGGCTCGCCGCGATTCCACCCGTGCTGGGGACGGCGCTCGTGCTGCTTGGTGCCAGGTCGGACAACGTGCTCGGCTGGGTGCTCTCGTGGCGACCGCTCGTCGGCCTCGGCCTCGTGAGCTACAGCGCCTACCTCTGGCACCAGCCGCTCTTCGCCTTCACGAGGCATTTTCTGTTGGCCGACCTCTCCCCGCTGCTGGCCGCTGGGCTCTGCGTCATCACGCTGGTGCTGGCCGTGCTGACCTGGAAATTCGTCGAACAGCCGTTTCGCGACCGGGCGACGGTGCCTCGGGTGGCCGTGCTGGGGCTCGCCGCGGCGGGGTTCGTCTCGTTGCTCGGGCTCGGCCTGGTCGGCCACCGGTTTTCCGACCGGATCACGGAACTCCGGCTGCGCGGGGTCGACCCGTCACTGCGGTCCGGTTTCCAGACGCGTGCCGAACTGGTCGCCGATCGCAACAGCTTCGCACGGGAGTTCCTGCCCGAGGCCGACGCCCCCTTCAGCAACGCCACCGGCATCCGCCGCATCCTGCTGCTCGGCGACTCGCTCTCGGAGGATCTCTATGCGGCGGTCGCGGTGCAGCCCGAGCTGTTTCCCGGCGTCGAGTTCCGCCGGCTCATGCTCGACGACCCCTGCATGGAGGCCTGCGCCCGGCTCGTCGAGACCGGCAGCCTGCCGGCCGCGGTCGACGAGCGGATCTGCCGCAAGAGCCTCGAGAGGATCCGCGACACGACGCTGCTCGCGGAGGCCGACATGATCGTGCTCTGCGCCAACTGGCCCCGCTACATCACGCATGCGACGCACGAGGGCGCGATGACGCTCGCCGAGACGCTGGCACGGCAGGGCCGTGACGTGCGCATCGTGGGCCTGTTCACCATCCAGGAGGCCTCGTCGATCGCCTTCCTCGCGGTCGCCAGAGGCCTCGACGCCGAGCGGGCCAACCACGCCGCCTATGTCGCCGTGCAGCGGCCGAAGATCGAATCACCCAACGCGGCCGCCCGCGAGCTCGCCGGCCGCTTGCCCAACGTCCGCTACCTCGACAAGGAGGCCGTGTTCTGCGACGAAGATCGCCGAACGGTGCTCCTGTATGGTCCTGATGGCCGGCTCCTGTTCGCTGACAACTTCCATCTCACGGCCGACGGCGGCCGCTATTTCGGCCGGGCGATCGCCGACCGTGGCTGGTTCGATGCCCTCTGAGTCCGGCCGTGCCGGTGGCTTCGACCTCGTCGGCATCGTGGGGGCCTATCTCGCTGCATGCGCCGTGACGCTGCCCTGGTTCCTCCGCCGCGTTGGTCCCGACGCCGTCAGCTACATCTCGGTCGCGATGAAGTATCGCGACGGGCACTTCGCGGACGCCGTCAACGGGTTCTGGAGCCCGCTCTTTTCCTGGCTGCTCGCCCCCGTGGTCCGACTCGGGCCACCTCCGGAGACGATCGCCCGGTGCCTGCAGGTGCTGATCGGCGTGGGGGCGCTCGCGGCCATCTGGTGGCTCTGCCGTCGGCTCGAGCTGCCGATGACGATCGCACGATTCGTCACCCTCGGCTGTGTGCCGGCGGTGGTGATGCAGGCCGTCTCCGAAACGACTCCGGATCTGCTCGTGGCTGCACTCCTGACGGTCTACATCGGCATCGTCGTGGCCGAGGGCTATCCGCGGTCGAACGGCGAGGCGGCGGCCGCCGGTGCGGTGGGAGGGCTCGCCTACCTCGCCAAGGCCTATGCGTTTCCATTCGTCCTGCTTCACTTCTCCGCGCTCAGTTGCTGGCTCCTGGCTCGGCGTTGGAAAAATCCC
>JBJTSM010000617.1:0-2199 GCA_046076685.1 Planctomycetia bacterium
GACGCATCGTCGCCGGCGTCGGGGGCGAGCCGGGCGATCGCCTCGTCGAGGCGGTAGTCGAGCGGGTCGCAGGCGGAGGCGACGAGCGCCTCGAAGGCATCGCGGCCCTGCTCGAGCACGAACTCGCACGGGTCGACGCCCGAAGGCAGCCGGGCGATCCGCACGTCGATCGGCTCGGCGAGCAGGACGTCGAGGATCTCGTTGGCCCGGCGGCGGCCGGCGTCGTCGCCGTCGAGCAGGAGCACGATCCGGTCGGCGTACCGTCGCAGCAGCTTGGCGTGCCGCTCGCCGAGCGCGGTGCCCAGCACGGCCACCACGTCGTGGATGCCGGCCTGCCGGGCGGCCAGACAGTCGGTATAGCCTTCCACCACGATGGCGCGGCGGGATTTGCCCATCGCCTCGCGGGCGGTGTCGAGGCCGTAGAGCATGGAGCTCTTGGAAAAGAGCTGCGTCTCGGGGGAGTTGATGTACTTCGCGGAATCGGGCGGCGCGCCCGGCAGCACGCGGCCGCCGAAGGCGACGCACCGCGACAGGGGGTCGAGGATCGGAAACAGGACCCGGTCGCGAAAGCGGTCGTAGTATCCCGAGCGATCCTGCCGTTCGATCACGAGCCCCGCCTTCGCGAGGTGGCCGGTGGCGATGCCGGCGGCCGAAGCCTGCCGCAGGAGCCAGTCCCAGGCCGGCGGTGCGTAGCCCAGCCGGAAGGTGTCGATCGTCTGCGGCGTGAGGCCGCGGGCCTGGAGATACTCTCGCGCTGGCTTGGCATCCGGGCCGCCGCGGAGGCAGTCGCGATACCGGTCGGCTGCCCAGGACAGGGCGGCGAGGATGGCCGCTTTTTCATCGGTCGGCAGACCGCCGCGGCCGCGGGGCAGGTCGATGCCCGCCCGTTGGGCCAATTGCTCGAGCGCCTCGCGGAACTCGAGCCGCTCCATCCGCATCAGGAAGCTGAAGACGTCGCCGCCGATGTTGCAGACCCAGCAGCGGAAGGTCTGGCGTTCGGGGTTGACGTGGAAGCTTGGGCGGGAGTCCTCATGCCACGGGCACAGCCCCACCATGGCCTTGCCAGCCCGCCGCAGGGAAAGGTATGTCCCCACCAGGTCGACGATGTCGATCGCGTCGCGCACCCGCTCCTTGAGATCGTCGTGGGCGGTCGATGGTGCGAGGGGTTGAGTCACGGGCGACACGAGCCGAAGGCGGTTCGAAAGCGGCGCAGGAGCAGCCACCGCCGGATACTAGAGCCCTCCTGAGAATGGGTCAATCTCAGGAAATGCCTGCGCAAACGCCCTGGCTTGCCAGCGGAAAGGTGGGCTATCGCGGGGAGATGGGAAATTGGCCGGCCCGTCGGATTACGACAGCAGCCGGTCGATGCTCTCGAGCAGCCGGTCCATGGCGAACGGCTTGCGGATGTAGTCGTCCACGCCCAGCATCTCCGCATAGGCCTTGTGACGGCTGCCCTCGTTGGCGGTGATCATGATCACCTTCATCGGCACCGGCCGCGTCCTCCGCAGCTTCTCGAGCACGAGGAAGCCGCTCCGCTTGGGCATCATCATGTCGAGCACGACGAGATCGGGCTCCTCGGTCTCGGCCATCATGAGGCCCTGGTTGCCATCGCGTGCGACGAGAATCTCATAGCCGCGCGATTCGAGCACCGTCCGCATCGACTCGACGATCTCGGAATCGTCGTCGACGAGGAGCACCCGCTTGCCGTCCCGCTTCTTCGTGGCGACGGCCGTGGCGGTCGCCACGTCGGCGTCTTCGCTACCAGCCGGGGCGGATTTCGCGGCGGTGACTTTACGGGCTTTTTTCGGGGCTGGCATGGGGCACCTTGGCCACTGACTGGCCGGCGAGCGGAAACGATCAGGTGTGAAATGACTCAGTCGCGTTCCATCGTAGCACGAGGGGATCAGGGACTCCACATTCCCACATCGAATCCACACGATTCGCCGCATTCCACTTTGCGGCGTCACAAGTCGATTCCGCGGTCAGTCCGTGCGCGAAGCGGCGTTTGCAGATGGCAGATGGGCCGCGGCATTCCCGAGGACAACGGCCGCGCCGACGAGCCCGACCGCCGCGCCGAAGAGCACGTCACTCGGGTAGTGTGCCGAGCTGGCCACCCGTTGTGCGGCGGCCGCCGCCGCCAGCGCGACGAAGAGCCAGGTTCCTCGCGGATACTTCCAGGTCAGGGCCGCGGCCAGACCC
>JBJTSM010000618.1:0-2983 GCA_046076685.1 Planctomycetia bacterium
CCCCGGCTCGTCCCCGTCCTCCTCGAGTCCCTCGCCGCCGAGCAGCCGCTCGAGGGCCTCGATGCCGCCGGCACGCCGGGCCAGATCCTCGAGGCGATCGCCGCCGCCCGTGCCGCGTGCCCGCTCGTCGCGTGCCCGCTCTTCATCGAGCAGTTCGAGGCACACCCGACCGGTCTGCAGGGCGGGGCGGATCACCCGGTCGAGCCGCTGCACGCCGATGAGCACGGCATGCATGAGCCGGTGAAACTGCGTGGAGGTGACCGTGGCATCCTCGACGGGCAGTTCGACGTTGGGGCGGATCTCCCCGTCCTGCGGATCGTAGTCGAACCGCAGCAGTTTGAAGCGTGCCTGCAACGAGAGCAGGGCCTCGAACACGGCCGCCTTGTGCGGCGACGTGGCGACGTTCCACGCCGCCGGTGCCAGCATGGAGACGAACTCCCCGCCCTCCATGACCCGGATCACGATCATGAGGTGCGCATCGCCGTCGCCGTCGCGATAGCTGGTTTCGTCCGGATCGAGCTTGAAGCCGATGGCGATCGCCTCGTGGTCGTCGTTGACGTCGTAGGTGAGGTCGAACTCGTCGAGAAAACCGGTCAGCTGCGTGAGGGTCGTGGACATGGCGTGCTCCGTGGGGTGGTGGGGCGTGGGGGGTTTGCGTGCGGTCAGGGTCGGTCGAACTCAGTTGTCGGAGGGATCGAGGCGGGTCTGCCGCCGGCGGGACTGGTGAAACCGCAGCAGCACGGCCAGGCGGTTCACGCCTCCGGCCCGGGCGGCGATCTCCTGCAGCCGGGCGGGCCGCTCGGCTCGAGCGTCGCTCTGGCGGCACGGGCAGCCCTGTGCCTTGAGCAGATCCATCAGTCGCCGGCGGCGATCGTCCATGTGTTCGTCTCCTCTGGGATGTGGCTCGTCGGTCATCGCCTGACACTACGGCGGCCCACGGCCGGCGCTTCGACCGTTCGCGGAATCAGCCCCGCGACGAGGCATCCGCCCGGCAGGCCGCCGCGGACGACGCCGCATCGAGCCGCATCTCGCCGCTCGCACACGCGGCGCGGATGGCGGGATCCCAGGCATCGACCAGCTCGGGAATCGCGTGCAGCATCCGCATGAACTGCCGCCGCGTGAGCATGCCATCCTCGACCGGGCACTCGATCGCGCAGCGGATCTCGCCGTCGGCTGGATCCCAGTCGAAGCGGATCATCTTCGTCCGCTGCATGATCGCCAGGAGCGTCCGCAGCACGGCGTCCGGGTGCCGGCAGCCCTGCAGGCTGT
Organism: Planctomycetia bacterium; assembly: GCA_046076685.1. Lineage (GTDB taxonomy): Bacteria > Planctomycetota > Planctomycetia > Pirellulales > UBA1268 > CAMCQY01. Next base: position 1,270 of record JBJTSM010000618.1, read on the forward strand.
AGAGTCCGGGCGCGATGCATTCGAGATAGCGGCCCTCCTCGGAGAGCCGCACGGCGATCGCGATGCCCTTGGTTCCATCCGGGGCCGCGTAGTGCCTGGTCGCGAAGCCCACCACGACGTGGCCGTCGTCATGGGAACGGAATTTCAGCCGCTCGGCGAGCAGGAAAGACTCCACTCGCTCCATCTGCATCGCCATCGGGGGATCGTGCTCGAGGGTGGTGCGGTCGGGTGCGGCCCGCCGGGGGTGCACGCCTGAGGGCCTGATCGCCGCGGCGGTTCCAATCTTTTCACTATCAAGAAAATCTACGCGGCACCAGCCCGGGCGCTTCCAGGACCGGACGTTTTCCCGGGTTTCAAACGGCCCGACACCCCCGCCGGAAGCGCCCGGGCAGGCACCGCGTAGAAGTTCTCCACCCTTTCACCTTACCCCCTTGAGCTAGCGCGGAGCACCGGTCCGATGGTCACAACCGCCCCGCCGATCGAGCCCGCTGCCGGCTGCGACCCGCTGCTCGTGGGGGTGGAGGTCGAGCCGCGCGACTACCAGCGCCGGGTCGTGAACCGGGTGATCGAGATGTTTTCGGGCCCCCACGTCGATCGTCGCCAGCAGCTGCCGGAGGCCCGCTCGGTGATCGTGGAGAGCCCCACGGGCAGCGGCAAGACCGTGATGGGCCTGCTCGTGGCCCGCTGGGCGGAGGCGCAGGGCATGCGGGTGGTCTGGGCCGCCATGCGGCGCAACCTGCTCGTGCAGGTGGAGCGGGAGAACGCCCGCCGCGGGTTCGGCGTGTCCATGCAGATCGTGTCGATGTTCGACAGGCATCCGCCGCGGGGCGACCTGCTCATCGTCGACGAGGCGCAGCACGATGCCACCATGAGCATGGCCTCGCTCCATGCGGCCGTGGGGCCGGCGAAGGTGCTCGGCCTCTCGGCCACGCCCTGGCGGTCCGACCGGCTCGGGCTGTGCTTCGAGCGGACCGTGCGGGATGCCGGCATCCGCCAGCTCATCCTCGACGGCTACCTGAGCCCGTTCGCCCACTACACGATTCCCGACTGGCATCCGGCCACGGTCGCCCGTACCTGGCTGGCCGAGCCCGACCGCTGGGGACGGTCGCTCATCTTCTTTCGCACGCTCGCCGAGTGCCGCGCCTGTGCCGCGGCCCTCGCGGCCGGGGGCGAGGCCTGCGAGGTGGTCACCGGCTCGAGCGACCGCGAGGCCCAGATCGAGCGGTTCGAGCGGGGCGAGGTGCGGGTGATCGTCGGCGCCGCGGTGCTCACGGAGGGATTCGACTGCCCCGGCCTCCAGACCGTCTTCGCGAGGCCGGCCGGCAAGGGGCCCACGATCCAGATGGCCGGCCGGGTGCTGCGGCGGGCCGCGGAGATCCCGCTCAAAAACGTGGTGCAGTGCAGCCAGACGCGTCATCCCTTCACGGCCACCGCCCCGCCGGCGGTCCAGTGCATCCGCTCGGCCCGCGGCTGGGAGTCGATCGGGCTCAACGATCGGATCGAGCAGATGAGCGGCCGCATGGTCGAGCTGCTCGTGCGCATGTCGCGGGAAGAACGCCGCCGCAGCCGCCGAACTCGTTTGGAGGACGGCGGGCCGGCGTCCGGCCTCGGCCCGCGGCCGATCAAGCCGTGGAATTTTCGGGTGGATGAATCACGGGACGGGTTTCTGCGTAGCAGTGGGGATCATGACACACATGGGTGACGCCACAGGAGG
>JBJTSM010000619.1:0-2402 GCA_046076685.1 Planctomycetia bacterium
GCGGGCGAGCACCACCTTGCCGGCCGCATGGGCCTTGCGGATCGCGTCGTCGTCCTGCACGGCGAGGTCGTAATACCCGCGAAACGGCGAACTCGCCGCGCCCGGGCCATGGCCGCACAGAAACACCATGTTGCGGTCGCGGCCGAGCAGATGCGCGGGGGCCGGCGACGGCGGCGCGTCTTTGCCGGTCGCCCGCGCGAGGGCCGCCACGAGATAGAGCCGCGTCGCCTCGTCGGTCTCGTCGTGCAGGGCCTTCTCGAACAGAGCGGCGTCGGCCGGCTCGGCACACTCGGCGGCGGCGGCCGCGGCGTGCAGCCGCACGACGCGGGAGGGATCGGCGAGGCCGGCCGCCACCCGGCCACGGGCCTCTGCGGGGGCAATGCGGACAATCGCGGAGAGGGCGTCGGCCCGCACGACGTGATCGGTGTTGTCGCAGGCCGCGACGAGGTCGGCGATCGCCTCGGGCGATCGCTCGGCCGCGAGCGCCGCCACGATCCGGCCACGGACATACGGATGCTCGACGGCCAGCTGCCGCTGCCGCTTCGGCCGCGGCTCCGCCGGAAGCAGCGGTCCGAGGCGGAGCCGGGCCGCCTCGGCGAGCGACCAGTCGGCATCGTTGGCGAGCGTGTCGAGCGACTTCTCGTCGATCGCGGGCAAGGTCTCGATCGCCGCGGCCACCACGAGCCGGTCGGGGTCGGCGAGCCACGCGGCGCCGCCGTCGGTGAGCTTTTCCAGCCGCGCCTGCGCCCGCCAGCCCTCGATCCGCAGCCGCGGGTCGGCCGACCGCAACACCCCGCGGATCGCCGGCAGGTCGTCGGCCGTGCCGTGGCGGCAGAGCAGTTCCACCGCCGTGCGGTCGTCGGCTGCATCCCGCAGCCGGCCGCGCACCCGATCGAGCTGCGGCTGCGACACCGGGCCGCGGGCGGCGAGCGCCCGGATCGCCGCGACGGCCACGGCGGAGTCTTTGTCGGCGGCAAGCGCGGCGAGTTCCGCGTCGCCCGCCGGCGCGGGCAATTCCCCAAACCCGTCGGCGGCCGCCTGTCTCAGCAGCGGATCGCCCGCCTTGGCCGCGATCGCAAGGACCGCCGGGGCCTGCTTCGAGCGGATCGCGGCGAGTGCCCGCAGCACGCCGCACTGCCGCACCACGCTTGTGCCGTCCACGGCCCCCGCGGCCAGGCTCGTGTCGCGGATCAGCCCCGGCTCACCGGCGTCGGGCTTTCCGTCGAGGGCATCTTCGATCGTGGCGTCGAGCGAATCCTCGTTGGCCTTCTTGAATTCACCGAGCAGCGCCACGAGGTCCTGCTCGTAGCCGGCGCGGTCGTATTTCGTGGTTCGCAAGAGCACGATCGCGGCCGGCTCGGCGGCCGTGCCGATCGCGAAGGGCACCACGAGCTTGAGCCGGCGGACGGCCGGATCGACCGCCTGCTGTTGATTTCCCTTCCCCAGGTCGAGCCCAGCCTCGAGCACGGCCCGCGCCACCGTCGGGCTCGAGCGGGCGGCGTCGAGGTGATCGGCCACCGCATCGATCCTGGCCAGTCCCACGTCGCCCCACTCCACGCTCATCCCCCGCGACACGAGCGCCGCCACGATCGCCTCACCCGTGACCTTGCTCTCGGCGAACGTGTCGAGCCACGCGAGCCGCGACGCATGGTCGGGCCCGAGGCCGAGCCGGCGGGCCAGAGGCGGCGCCGTCGCGGCGAGCAGCTTCTTGAAGTCGCGGGCATCCGCATAGGGCACGACGATCCGCTCGGGGGCGGCGTCGCCCGTGGCGGTGAACTCGACGGCGATGCCCCCTTCCGCCGGCTCCATCTGCACGAGCAGGTCGACCGGCAGCCGCCGCGAAAATGCCGCGAGCGTGAGCCGGCCGGGGTGCACGAGCGCGGGGCTCGTCACCTCGTCGCGGATCGCCACGAACCGCTGCGGATCGACGAGCGCCAGGCCCGAAGCGGTCGCAAGCCGGTCGTGCAGCACCGCGGCGAGGCAGTGGACCGCGACGACCCTCGGCTGCCGCAACTCCTTCGCGCCGAGCCACCCGGCCGGCGGCTGGATCGCCGCCCGGACGACCGGCCCATCGGCGGCGGTCGCCTGTGCGGAGCACACCACGGCGAGCAGGCCGACGAGCGTGGAGAGAAAAAGGTTTTTCATCAGACTCGCGAGACGGCGCTGAACGTGACGGTGCCCGGTACACCAGATCGTATGCCGACCCGCAGCCCCCTGCATCCTGCGAAAGCAGGAGGCCGGCCGCAACGCCGCCCATGACGCCGATCCCCCGGCTCGCGCCGGGGGCCCGGCCCGCTGAAAAGGACGCAGCTCTTTTCCGCACGGTGATGGCTCGCGAATTCCCTTGCTTGCGCAGCGGGCTTATAAGCAGCGGCGTGCCCCTTGCTGAGAAGCCCGTGGCG
>JBJTSM010000620.1:0-6003 GCA_046076685.1 Planctomycetia bacterium
GGCGAGGCTCGTGACGTCGATCGTGCGGCCGTCGGCGAGCTTCGCCTGCACCACGAGCTGCTGGCTGTCGCGGGACGAGTCGAGCCGGATGGCCGGGGGGTAGACCTCGATCGCGACCGGCTCGGCGGCAGGTGCGACCCCGGTGCAGCAGACGAACGCGCTGCAGACCATCACTAACCATCGCAAAGCAGTCAAACGGCGACGCGCCGCCGGGACGGCAGAAGTCTCGTCGCGTGGGCGAGGATACGCCCAATGCTCCTCGAGCTTCCGCCGATCCCGGCTCCGTCCAGCGGGCTTCGCAACGCGGCACCATTGCACTCCGTCACGACTCATCATGTCCCCGCTTTCTTTTCGGTGGCGGCGTTGTCGGTCGGCTCGGGTTTTGTTTTGGGTTCGGGCGTGGGCTCCGGCTTGGGGAGCGGCTTGTCGATGCGGAGCTGGTTGCCCGGCATGGCGTGCACCACCCACGTGCCGGCCATCGGCACGCGGACCTCGCAGAAGACGTTGTCGTGCCGGCCGGGCTGGGCGTCGGCCGCGACGGCGACCGGAAACACGAGCTCCGTCGCGGTCGCCGCGAATTCGAGCTCGGGCGCCGCGGCCTTCGCCGGCAGGCCCATCAGCTTCACCGTGGCGGTGCCCATGAACGAGCCGGGTTTCGTGATCTTGCAGACGACCCGCGCCTCCTGGCCCGGCTCCGCCACGGCCTTCTCACTGGCCAGTTCGATCAACGGCTCGGCCACCCGCACCGTCACCGGCAGGCTCGACACCCAGACCGAAGGCTCGTCCTTGTCCATCGCCGTCGCCAGCACGACGAGCTGCCAGTCGCCGATCGGCGCGTCGGGCGAAGCGTTGATCGTGTAGGTGGCCTCGGTGTCCTTCTCACCCACCTCGACGTTCGGCGGCGCATTGATGCCAGGCGGCCTGAACGGGAGGGTGAGCCGCACCTTGCCCGCGAACTCTCCTTCGCGGACGATCCGCACCCGCAGATCCATCCGGCCCCGCCGCACGATCGGCGCGGCGGGCTCTTCGACGTCGATCCGGATCCTGGCCGGTTCCACGACCGCGATCGGGAGCCGGTCGGTCGTGCTCGTGCGGTAGCTTGCGTTGTTCGGCTGGCCCATCACCAGTTCGGTCACCTGCCGCAGGCCGCCGAGCTGCCGCGGCGCCGCATCGCCGGCGGCGACGGCGCGAACCGCGACCTGCGCCAGGCCCGTGGAGGCAGCCGCATCGGCGGCCGCCTGGAACACGGCGATGGTGCCGGGCGCCTTGCCGATCGCGGGCGGCGTGATCACCTCCACGCCGGCCGGCAGGCCGTCGAATGCGAGCTGCACCGTCTCGTCGCAGTCGGTCCGCGCGGTATTGAAGACAAGGGCCGTGCGGTTGCCCCGCGGCACGGCGGCCACGAGCCGCTCCTGGGTGTTGGACCGCGCGGGCGGCACCGACACCGTCACGCCGGGCTCGGCCGGTTCGACGTCGATCCAGTAGACGAAGTTCGGGCCGCCCCGCCGCTGGTGGTCGTTGATGCGCAGGAGAAACGAGCCCTGGTCGGGCGTCTTGATCCGCACGTCGCTGTCGGGGCCGTCGGTGTCGTCGTTGCCGGCGATTTTTTCGCGTTTCTCGTCGTCGCGGTGGATGTTGACGACCAGATCGATCGGCGAGCCGAGCCGGCGGCCGCGGCCGCGGATCCGCCACGACGAACCTTTCGGTGCCTCGACGCGGATCCAGTCGACGTCGTCCGCGGCATCCATACGGCCGATGATGTTCGCCGGCGCGGATACTTGAACCGCCTTGCCCGGCTCGTTGTTCGGCTCGGTCTCGGCGGCGGGCGGAATGGTCGAGATGCGAACGGGCACGCCCACCGGAGAGACCACGCCATCCCGTTCCGGCCGCACCTCGGCGAGGCCCGACAGATCTCCTTCGCGAGGCAGCACGATCTTCGAACGGAACGGCCCGGCCGGGTCACCCAGCCACTCGACCTCCAGCTCGGCGCCCGGTGCGCCCCCCGGCGGCCAGGCGAGATGCGGCACCGGGAACCGGCCGACATGCAGCAGGTAGACGCAGCCGTCGTTGCCGCCATAGGCGCTCTCGCGGACCCGCAGCAGGTAGGTGCCGTCGGCGGGGGCCGTGGCGGCGAGCATCGCGTCCTGGCCGAGCAGCGGATGATCGTCGCAGGACGCCAGCACGAACCCCCGCTCGTCGACGATTTCCACGCAGGGATCGAACATCTCCTGATCGAGCCGGATGGCGTCGATCGCGACGGCGATCCGCTCGCCGGCCGCCGCGCGGATGGGAAAGCAGTCGATGTCCTCCCCCTTCACCACGCCGCTGATCGTGCAGGGGGCGGCCGGCGACAGCGGCGGCTGGCCGGTCACGCCCGCCGCCCCGGGCTCGTTGTTGGGTTCCTGCTCCGGCCGCTGGGCGACACCCGGCGGCAGGCTGCCGACGCGGAACGTCCGCAGCTCCGACAGCCCACGCTTCGTGCGGAGCCGCAGCCGATGGTTGCCGAGCCGGCAGTCGGCCGGGATGCGGATCGTGGCCTTCGCCTGCGTGGCATTCACGCCCGTGAGCGACACGACCTCGATCGAGCCCTCCTCGAACCAGAGCTGCTCGGGATCGGCGAACTCTTTTCCCGTCAGCACGATCTCCAGGTCGCCCCCCCGCGGGCCACCCCCCGGCTCGATCCGGTCGATCGTGAGCTCCGCGCGGGCCTGGCCGGCGGCCATGCAGGACCAAATCAGGCAGACGCACACCAGACAGACCAAGACCGTCGTGGCCGTGCCCGGGGAATCGCTGGTGAGCCGTCGCGTGAACATGCCGCGTCTCGGTTGGCCGCCGGTGGCGGCGTCTCGTTTTCGGGGCTCGAATGGTCGTGGCTCGTCAGGCCAGCAGGTCCTCGCGGACGTTGCCGCCGTCGACGATCTCGACAGGCCGGTTGCCGGGGGCCATCAGCTCCTTGTCGGCGACGATGCCCAGGCAGTGGTAGACGGTCGTCGCCAGGTCCTCGACCGTGAGCGGGTTGTCCTGCGGCTCCGCCGCGATCGCATCCGACGAGCCATAGACACAGCCCGCCTTGATGCCGCCACCGGCGAGGAGCACGCTGAAGACCTTCGGCCAATGGTCACGGCCGGCGTCGTTGTTGATTCGCGGCGTGCGGCCAAACTCGCTCGACACCATCACGAGCGTCGAGGCGAGGAGACCACGCTGGTCGAGATCGCGGATCAGCGCCGCATAGGCCTGATCGAACGGCGGCAGCGTCTTCCGCATGTTGTCGCCGATCTTCTGGTGCATGTCCCAGCTGCCGTAGGAGAGCGTGACGAACCGCACGCCGGCCTCGACGAGCCGCCGGGCCAGCAGCATCCGCTGGCCCGCCTGGTTGCGGCCATACTCGTCGCGGAGCGGATCGGGCTCCGCCTTGATGTCGAAGGCGGCGCGGGCCTCCTGCGAACTCACGAGCGCGTAGGCCCGCTGGTAGAAGGAGTCCATCGCCGCGAGATTTTCCGAACCCTCGAGCCGCTGGAAGTGGCGGCCGACCGTATCCCGCAGCCGTTGCCGCGTGGCGAACCGCGCGGCATCGACGCCGTTCGGCAGCGCGAGATCGCGGACGGTGAAGTTGCCGTCGGCCGGATCGGAGCCGATCGCGAAGGGGCCGTAGCCACTGCCGAGGTAGCCCGCCCCGGCGTCGGGCGCGGGAAGGTTGGGGATGCTCACGTACGGCGGCAGATTCGCCCGCGGCCCGAACTCGTGCGAGACGACGCTGCCGAAGCTTGGGAAGGTGAGGGCCGGGCTCGGCCGATACCCGGTGAACATGTTGTGGGTGCCGCGTTCATGGGCGGCCTCGCCGTGCGTCATCGACCGCACGACGGTGATCTTGTCGGCGATCTGCGCCGTCTTGCCGAGCAGTTCGTTGAACTGCACGCCCGGGAGCTTCGTGTCGATCGACTTCATCTCGCCGCGGTATTCACTCGGCGACAGCGGCTTGGGGTCGAACGTCTCCTGCTGGGCCCAGCCGCCGGGCAGCCAGATATGGATCACGCTCTTGGCCCTGCCCTCGAAGTGGGCGAAGGATTTGGCGTCGGCCCGGGCCGCCTGGCCGCGCAGGTAGCCGCCCAGCGACAGCCCCAGCGCCGAGAGGGCACCGACATGGAGGAAATCCCGGCGGCCGGCAGAAACCGGACCGCAGCCACTCGCCGGCGAAAAGCCGTCAGACACGCCCGACATGGAAAAGTCTCCCCGGGGTGAACAAACTTGCGTAGGAGTCTACTCGGCCGGTCACCGGCAAGTCCATGATCCCGATCGCCGGCCCTGTCTCAAACTGAGACGGAGCCGTGGGGCAGCTATTCCTCGAAGGAGCGTTTGCTGCGGAGAAGATGGTGGTAGTGCTGGGCGAAGCGGTGGGCCTCGTCGCGCACATATTCGAGCAGCCGCAGGGAATAGGAGTCGCGGGAGAGTCGCAGCGGCTCGCTTTTACCGGGCAGGAACACCTCCTCCTCACGCTTCGCCAGCGAGATCACGCAGGGGGCCGTGATGCCGAGCGACTCGAGCGCGTCGAGTGCCGCGGAGAGCTGCCCCTTGCCACCGTCCACGAGGAAGATGTCGGGGAGCGACGCCCCCTCGCGGGCGAGCCTGGCGAACCGTCGCGACACCACCTCGTGGATGCTTTTGAAGTCGTCGATGCCGGTCACCGTCTTGATGCGATACCGCTTGTAGCCCGGCTTGAACGGCAGGCCGTCGATGAACTGCACGAGGCTCGCGACCGTCTCGTTGCCCGCGAGATGCGCGATGTCGACCCCCTCGATCACCCGCGGCGGCCGCGGCAGCCCGAGCACCTTCTCGAGCCCGGCCAGCCCCTTCTTCGGATCGACGAGAAACACCTCCGGCTGCACGTGCTCCTCGAGATCGCCCCGCTGGTCGAGCGTTTCGAGCAGCCGGATTTCGTCGCGGAGCCGCGCGGCCTTCTCGAACTCGAGCGCCGCCGACGCGGCGAGCATCTCCTGCCGCATCTCCTCGAGCAGCCGCTTCTTGCCGCCGTCGAGGAAGGTCTTCAGCCGGTTGATGTCGCGGCGGTAGTCCTCCTTCGAGATCCGCAGGTTGCAGGGGGCGGTGCACTGGTCGATCGAGGCGAGCAGGCAGGGCCTGAACCACCGCCACTGCTCGTCGTCGGCGTCGATGTCGAGCGAGCAGGTGCGAAACTTGAAGATCCGCTGCAGCACCACGATCGCGCCGCGGAGGCTGCCGGCGCTCGTGAAGGGGCCGTAGAGCTTCACCCCCTTCTGCCGCGGCGTGCGGGTGAACTCGACCCGCGGGTAATCCTCGTGTGTGGTGATCTGCAGATAAGGAAATGTCTTGTCGTCCTTGAGATCGGAGTTGAACCGCGGCTGCACGTCCTTGACGAGCCGGCTCTCGAGCAGGAGGGCGTCGACCTCGCTGTCGGCCTCGAGGTAGTCGATGTCGCGGATCTCCTGCACGAGATCGGCCGTCCGTCGGTCCTGCTCGGCGGCCTTGAGGAAGTAGCTCGACGCCCGCGCGCGGAGGTTCTTCGCCTTGCCGACGTAGATCACCCGGCCGGCGGCGTCCTTCATCAGGTAGACGCCCGGCGTCTGGGGAAACGTCTTCACTTTTTGGGCCGCCGCGGACCGGTCGCCGGTGGCCGCCGCCTGGTCGGTGTCGGCGGGGGTCGATTCGGCGGCGTCGGGTGGGTCGTGGTCGCTCACGGCCTCATTCTAGCCGCTGCGACCGGTGCGAACGGTGATGATGACGCTGCTGGCTCAATAAAAGCCCCCGGCGCAAGCCGGGGGATCGGGCGGTCGAAATGGTGAGCGTGTCGTGACCGCCATCCCGGCGCTTGCGCTTCGGGCTTTTATTGGGGCGGGGCACCGCGATCCGCATAAAAGCCCCCGGCGTAAGCCGGGGGATCGGGCGGTCGGAATGGTGAGCGTGTCGTGACCGCCATCCCGGCGCTTGCGCTTCGGGCTTTTATTGGGGCGGGGCACCGCGATCCGCATA
>JBJTSM010000621.1:0-9455 GCA_046076685.1 Planctomycetia bacterium
TTGGCGTTGACTTGGACCTTCGTCATGTCCCATGCAAGCCCGAAGCGCAAGCGAGGGAAGGCGCATCCCTGCGGCGTCAGGCCTGGAGGGTCGGGTTCTTGGTAGCGGGCGGAGGCCCGCCAAGCCATCGGCCCGGGTGGCCGACACGGCAAGGTCGGCACGATGCCGACGCTTGCCGTAAACACAACTGGCCGGGTTAGCACCAGCGGGCGGAGCCCGCCAAGCCGGCGGGGGCCATGGATGGCCCCGCCGGCGTGAAGTCAGAAGCCACGGAAAGGATGCGCGGCCTTGTCCTTGCCTGCGACCATCTCGTCCACGGTGGGCTTGCCGTGCATCGCGTTGGCGATGGCATCGACCGTGGCCTTGTAGTTGTACTCGTAGATCTTCTTGTCATCCTCGGCGAGCCAGTGGATGAACACGCCGCAGACGATGACGAGGTGCTCGGCCTCGGCCTTGGGGATCACGCCGCTGGCGACGCTGTCGGCCACGGCCTTGGCGACGGCGGCCTGCGCCGGTCCGAACATCTGCACGGCCTGCTTGGCGCCCTTGATCGTGACCTTGGTGATCATGACGGTCGCGGGCTTCACGGCCAGGTTGGGCGTGAGCACGGCGAGCAGGTTCGAATGTCCCTCGCTCTGGCGGGCCAGGGCATTGGCAAAGGCCACGCCCACGGGCCCGTCCTTGCTGCCGATCAGAAGATCGATATGGGCGATCTCGTTGCCGTCGCCTGCGAGTGCCTCACCAATGTACATCGACATAATCGCTGGTCTCCTTTCAAGAGGGTTCTGCATACCGTGCAATGGAGGGCAGAGGATACCGGTTTGTCCCCGGTCCTTCAAACCCGGCCTGCTCGGCCCCGGCGCCCGGTGCCCGCAGAGCCCCACGCAGCAGCCTGCAGACAGGTGATTGCCTTGATTCGCCACGAAAGCATCGCCGGCCCGAGCGACACCGCGGCCTCGCGGCCCCACTCTCTCCCGCCGCTCGTGATTCTGGGCGCCAGCGCCCGGGCCTTGGCCCGATCGGCCGCGCAAGCCGGCTGGGAACCCTATGCGGCCGACCTGTTCTGCGATCTCGACCTGCAGGCGACGGCACGGCAGGCCGTGCAGGTGTCGACGGGCTACCCCTCGAGCCTCGCCAGCGCGGCCGCAGGCTTTCCGTCAGCGGCGCCGTGGTGCTACACGGGCGCCCTCGAAAACCATCCCGATCTCGTCGATCGCATCGCGAAGACCCGACCGCTGGCGGGCAATGCGGGCGACATCCTTCGCAGGCTCCGCGATCCCGTCGCGCTTCAGTCGGCGGCCGCCGACGCGGGGCTGGCGTTTCCGGAAACGCTGCTCTCGCCGCGGGGATTGCCCGAAGATGGCACGTTTCTCCTGAAGCCACTGGCCGGTGCCGGCGGCCGCGGGATCCGGCCGTGGACGCAGTCGCTGGCCGCCGATCCGACACACGGACTCCTGCGGGCGGGACGAACCCATGCCTGGCAACGGCTCACGGTCGGCCTGCCCTCTTCGGCGGCCTACTGCCTGTCGCCTGGCAAGCCGCAGCTGCTGGGATGCGCCCGCCAATTGGTCGGGGAGGCGTGGTGCCATGCCGACCGGTTCGCCTGGTGCGGGGCGGTGGTGTCGAGTCCGGCAGTCTCCGGGCCGGCGCACGAACGACTCGCCGCCCGGCTTGAACCACTCGGCGAAGTGCTGGCAGAGCGATTTCGTGCCGTCGGCCTGGTCGGAATCGATCTGCTCGTCGCCGCCGATGGGCTCGTCACGGTCGTCGAGGCCAACCCGCGGCCGACGGCATCGATGGAACTCTACGAGCGGTCGGGGGCGGGTTCGATCGCCGGCCGCCATCTGGCGGCCTGCGGATTCGCCCTGCCGGCCGTCTCGCCACGCGTGCAGCCGTCCCCGCAACCGGAGGCGAGCTGGGCGAAGGCGGTGCTCTTCGCCGCCCGTCCGACCCCCATCGCGCAGCCGCTGATCGATGCGTTGCTCGAGCAGGCGGCCATCTGGACGGAAGTCGACGGCGGCTGGCCGTCCCTGGCCGATATTCCCCGTCCCGCGCAGGTGATTCCGTCGGCCGCCCCCGTGGTGACGATCTTCGCCGCCGGCCGCTCCGAAGCGGACGCACTCCAGCGACTCCGCGATCGCGTCACGCACGTCGACGCGATGCTCGGGAACGCATGATCGACCGATCCGGCCGGCGGTCGGCCCGTCATCCCGCCATGCGTCGTGGCAGCGTCGTGGTAGCCTGGGCGGCCGACCAGACGTAGTGCATGAGGTACGCGTCTTCGGTCGTATCCTGGTAGAAGTCCTTCAGCACCGAGATCGCGCGGAAGCCCATCGAACGGAAGAAGAGCTGCGCCGGGAGATTGGTCTCCCGCACCTCCAGCACGATCCGGCTGCGTCGCTCCGGCGTCAGCTTGCCGATCAGCTTCTCCATCATCCGCGTGCCGATGCCGAGCCGCCGATGCGACCTCGCCACCGCGAAATTGAGCACGTGCAGGCGGCTGCGGTGCAGTTCATAGATCATGAAGGCGACCACCGACTCGCCCGACTCCGCCACCATGCCGATGCAGTTCCGCTGCCGCAGGCACCGGGTGAAATCCTCGTCGGACCAGGGAAACTCGAAGGCCTCCTGCTCGAGGCCGAGCACCTCGCGCATGTCGCGACGGATCATCCAGCGGATGTGGATCCGCAGACGTTCTTCCTGCTGTGCGATTCTCACGTGTACGAGACTCCCTGCGTCGTGGATCATCCGTCCGCTTGCCGTGCGGCGCCGACTCGTCCGCCGCCGTCGTCCCGCCGGCGGCCGGTGGGGGGCGAACCCTAGCAGGCGACCAAGCGGGGGCCAAGAGCTATCCCGGCCCTCTCCCAGACCGCCGTTCCGCCACAAAAACAGCGGAGAGAGCCTCGGGAAGGCCGCCTTGACCCTCCCTGCCGCGGCTCCTACCCTCCCGCCGTTCATCTCGGGATAGGCCGGGCCCGCAAAGCCAGGATTGGTGGCTGCATGCACGACGAACATTCACCGGACGACGGCCGCCCACACGCGACGCCGCGGCTCGCGTGGCTCCTTCTCTGCCTGGTCACGGCGGGTCTGATCGGCTGCGCCGGGCCCGCCATCCGCAGCCAGAGCCCCGAAGTCGAGGCGTTGGCGGCGCTCGAGGCCGACACGAAACTGATCGGCGACTACGCGGCCGCGTGGGGACTCAACGCCCAGCGGATCGAACGGGCCGCCCTCGTCACCGGCCTTGCCGGCACCGGCAGCGACCCCGCGCCCAACGCCCAACGCCAGTCGCTGATGGCCGACATGCAGGCCCGGGGCGTGGTGGAGCCCAACGCCCTGCTGGCTTCAACCTCCACCTCGCTCGTCTGGGTGCACGGCTACCTTCCCCCCGGCGTCCGCCGCGGCGATCGTTTCGACGTCCATGTCGAGGTGCCTCACGATTCCGAGACCACCAGCCTCGGCGGCGGCTGGCTGATGGAAACGAGGCTGGCGGAGATGGCCGTGCTTGGAAGCCGGATCCGTGATGGCCACGTGCTCGGCATGGCGGAGGGCCCGCTGCTCGTCGACCCCGTCTCGACCGGCACGCTCGATCCGGTGTCGAAACTCCGTGCCAAGGTGCCCGGTGGAGGCGTGGCGCTGCAGTCACGGCCGATCGGCCTGATCCTCGCACCGGAGCACCGCTCGATCGGGCTCTCGAAGCGGATCGGTGACTGCATCAACCGGCGGTTCCACACCACGATCCGCGGGGCCAAGCGGGGCGTCGCGACCCCGAAGACCGACCGCTTCATCGAACTGGAAATCCCCCCCGTCTACGCCGACAACCTCGGCCGCTACATCCGCGTGGTGCGCAGCATGGCCGTGGTTGAACCGGCCGGCGGCCGCCACGCCAGGCTCGAACTGCTCCGGCGACAACTCGCCGATCCGGTCACGGCGCCCGGCGCGGCGATCCGGCTCGAAGCGATCGGCAGGGAGGCCGTTCCCATGCTTCGCGAAGCGATCGAATCGAAGGATGCCGAGATCCGCTTCGCCGCCGCCGAGGCGCTCGCCTACCTCGGCGAATCGGCCGCCGCGGCCCCGTTGGCGGAGGCGGCCACCAGCCTGCGAAGCGCCCGCCCCGCCGCCCTCGCCGCCCTCGGCACGATCGACGATGCCAACGGCATCGACGCGCTGCGTTCCCTGCTCACCAGCCAGAGCGCCGAAACCCGCTACGGCGGCTTCCGCGGACTGTGGAAGATCGACCCGACCTCGCCGCTCGTGCGGGGCGAGCGTCTCGGCGACGCCTGCTCGCTGCACGTGCTCGACGTGAAGGGGCCGCCGATGGTGCACGTCACCCGCAGCAGGCGTCCGGAAATCGTGCTCTTCGGCACCGAGCATCCCGTGGGCGACGGCCTGCGGGCCGAGGCCGGGCCGACGATCGTGGTGGTGGTCGACGGGCCGACGGCGCTCGTCAGCCGCTTCGTGGCCGGCGATCCCGACCAGCAGAGCGACGTGCCCGCCCGCGTCGAGACGATCGTCCGTGCGATCGTGGAGCAGGGCGGCACCTACCCCGACGTCGTGCAGTTCCTGCAGCAGGCCAGTTCCCACCACGCGTTGAAAAGCCGCCTCGTCTTCGACGCCATCGCCGAGGAGGACGGCCGCATGACCGTTCACGAAGAGGCATCCATCCGCACCCGCGATATTTCCACCGCATCCCCCGACGACGAGGCCGCCGCCGCGGCCGCGTCCACGGACGAGTCCTCATGAGCAGGCTTCAGGCGCTCGAACTGTTCGGCTTCAAGAGCTTCGCCGACCGGACACGCTTCGAGTTCCCCGCGGGCATCACGGCCGTCGTCGGTCCGAACGGATCGGGCAAGTCGAACGTCGTCGATGCCATCAAGTGGGTGCTCGGAGAGCAGTCGGTCCGCAGCCTGCGCGGCCGGGACATGACCGACGTGATCTTCGCCGGATCGGGCGGCCGCAAGCCGCTCAATGCGGCGGAGGTCTCGCTCGTCTTCGACAACGCCGACGGCCTGTTCGCCGTCGCCGCGCCGCAGGTGCAGATCACCCGCCGCGTCTACCGGAGCGGCGAGAATGAATACCTCATCAATGGCGAGATCTCACGGCTTCGCGACATCCGTGAGATCTTCTCCGGAACGGGCGCCGCCACCGAGGCCTACAGCGTCATCGAGCAGGGCCGGGTCGACGCCCTGCTCGTGGCATCGGGCCGCGACCGCCGCGCCGTGTTCGAGGAGGCGGCCGGGATCACCCGCTTCCGGGCGCGGCGGACCGAGGCGCTCCGCCGACTGGAGCGCACCGAACAGAACCGGCAGCGTCTCGCCGACATCGTCGGCGAGGTCTCGAGCCGGCTCGAGACCGTGCGTCACCAGGCGGCGCGGGCCCGCCGCTGGCAGGAACTGACAGATCGCCTGAGGACCCTCAGGCTCGCCGCCGCGGCGCAGGATCTCGCCGGGGTCGACGCCGCGGTCACCCGCGTCGAACAGGATCTCGCCACGGCCCGCGACGCGCAGGCCACGGCCGAAGCCGCCGCCCACACCGCCACCGCGACCGCCGCGTCGCTCGCGGCGACCGAGTCCGAACTGCAGCCGAGGCTCGAGTCGTCCCGCGCAGCGCTCACGGCGGACGGGGCCCGGGCCGCGGCCGCGGCGGCCACCCTCGCGATGCTCTGGAACCGCCGCGGCGAACTCGACGCCGAACGCGCCCGTCTCGAGGAGGCTCTCCGGCAGGCCGGCCGCGACCATGCCGCCGCCGGCGCAGCTGTCGACGCCGCCCGGGCGGATGTCGGGCTGATCGAGGCGGAGGCCGTCGGCCTCGCCACGCGGCTCGCTGCCTGCGAGCAGGCCGCGGCCGGATCGCACGAGCACGCCGCGCGGGCCCGGCAGGCGGTGGCGGACCGTTCGGCCACCGTGGAAGAACTCGACCGCTCACGGCAGCGGCTGCAGTCGGACCACGATCGGGCCGCCGCCCGCGTCGAGGAGTCGCTCCGCGTCGCCGATTCGTGGCGGAAGAGAATCGACACGGCCCGGCTGCAACTGGCACGGCTGTTCGAGTCGTCGTCCACCTGGGAAGGCACGATCACCTCGCTGTCCCAACGGCTCCTCGCCGTCGAACGTGAACTGGAGACCCTCGACGTCACGCACCGCGAGCGGTCGGAGGCCGTCGACGCCGCCTGGCAGGCCCTGGCCGGCTGGCAGGCCAAGCTGGAGGCATGCCGCGAACGCCGCACGATGCTCGGCGAGATGATCGACCGTCAGGAGGGATTTTCCGACGCCGCACGGAAGCTGCTCGCCGAGACCGGCTCCGCCCACGGGGTGCCCGGGCTGATCGGACCGCTGGCGGATCTCGTCGACGCCGAGGTCTCATGGGCCCCGCTCGTCGATCTCGCCCTCGGCGCGCTGGGGCAGTCGCTCGTTGTCCAGTCGCTCGAGGATCTCGTCCGCTGGCAGGCCGATTGGTCGGCGACGGACGAGGCCCGCAGCGTGCTTGCCGCCGGCGGCCGGATCGGATTCCTGTCGGTCACGCCGCCGCAACGCGGGGCCCCGTTCGCCGCCGACGATCAGCCGGGCGTCGTCGGCCGGCTCGACCGGCTGATCGGCCTGACCGATGATCCCGGCCCCGAGGCCGCAGCGGCCGGCGGGCTGCACCTGGTGGCCGGCCTGCTCGGCAGGGTCTGGGTGGTGGAGCGGCTTGCAGACGCCGTGCCGCTCGTGGCCGCAGCCGATCCCGACACGCTCTTCATCACCCGCGGCGGCGAGTGCCTCTCGGCCAGAGGCGGACTGGAAATCGGGCAGCCCGGTGCCGCCACCGGACTGGTGGCGCGACGGAGTGAACTGAAATCGCTCGCCCAACGGCACGAGGAACTCACCCGCACGGTCGCGGAGGCCGCCGAGCTGATCGAGCGGCTGCAGGCTGAACTCGAAGTGACGAGGCAGGACATCCGCCAGGCGCAGTCGCGCCGGCAGCAGGCTGCGGAGCGCGTCGCCTCGTCACGTGCCGAACTCGATCGCACCGCCCGCGAGCAGGTCGCCGCGGAGGAGGCCGTCGCCTCGATGGAATCGAGCCTGCGCGACGCCGAACGGGAGACGCTCGGGCTGGTTGCCGTCCGCGATGCCGCGCGGACCGCGGTCGAGCAGGCCGATGGCGACCTCGCCGCCGCCCGGCTCCTGCTCGCGCAAGTGCGGGACGACATCGACACCCTCGACCGGTCGCGGAGCGAGGTGCTCGACGCGATCCATCGGCTGCGGGTCGGGCAGGCCACGTGTGCCGAGCGGCTGGCGCGGGCGAACGATGCCGTGCGATCGCGGCTCGCCGACCTCGAATCCCGCCGCGGCAGCCTGGAACAGGCGCGCCGGCTCAGGCACGACGCGGAACAGCGGCAGGGTGCCGTCGATCTCGAACTCCTCGCCGCCTCCTCAGCCCATGCCGACGCGATGGTGGCGGCGGAACGGTCGGCGGCCGCGGTCACGGCGCTCGCGGCCGATCAGGAACGGGCGGCCACCGACCGGAGGGCCGTCGCCACGGCCCTCGAGCAGGCACGGGCCGACGCGGCCCGGCTCGCCGAAACGATCCACGCGCACGAACTGGAGGCGGGCGAGGCCCGGCACCACCGCCTGCGGATCATCGAACGGATCCGCGACGACTACGACATCTCCATCGAGGACTTGGTGGCCCGGCAGGCCGCGGAGGCGCCCAGTTGTGACATCGGCCCCGACGCCGCTCCTGAAGGCCCGCCCGCGGCCGATGCAGCCCCGGTCATTCCGGCGGACCGCGGCGCACTCGACGCCACGATCGAGACCCTGCGGCGCAAGCTCGCCTCGATGACCTCCGTCAACATGGAGGCGCTGGCCGAGGCCGAGGCGCTGACGGAACGGCTGACGGGCCTCGAAGCCCAGCTAGCCGACGTCACGAACGCGAAGCTGGCGATCGAGCAGCTGGTGGCCCGCATCGACGACGAGAGCCGACGGCTGCTGGGCGAAACGATCGAGACGGTGCGAGGCCACTTCCGCGAGTTGTTCGAACGGCTCTTCGGCGGTGGCCAGGCCGACATCGTGCTCGAGCCCGGCGTCGATCTCCTCGAGGCCGCCGTCGAGATCGTCTCGCGGCCGCCCGGCAAGGAGCCGCGCAGCATCTCGCTGCTCTCCGGCGGCGAGAAGACGATGACCTGCGTCGCCCTGCTGCTCGCGATCTTCCGGTCGCGGCCCAGCCCCTTCTGCGTGCTCGACGAGGTCGACGCGGCCCTCGACGAGGCCAACATCGACCGCTT
The DNA here is from genome assembly GCA_046076685.1 of Planctomycetia bacterium. Classification (GTDB taxonomy): domain Bacteria; phylum Planctomycetota; class Planctomycetia; order Pirellulales; family UBA1268; genus CAMCQY01. Next base: position 8,258 of record JBJTSM010000621.1, read on the forward strand.
CGCCGGGGTGCTCCGCGACTTTCTCTCGTCGACGCAGTTCATCGTCGTCACGCACTCGAAGAAGACGATGGCGACCGCCGACACGCTCTACGGCATCACCCAGGAGGAGTCGGGGGTGTCGAAGCGGATCGCGGTGCGGTTCGAGGCGGCGGCCGCCACCACGGCCCGGCCGGCAAAAAAGGCGGCTTGAAAGCCCGTTTTCCGCCGGTGCCGCCGGTGCCACCGGTGTTTCCCCCAAGAACGGCTCAAGTCTCACGACGTGATCTTTCGATCTAACCCTCTGTACGGTCATGCCGCGAACGTGTCCGGGTGAAAACCGGGACACGGCCGCGGGCTGAAGCAGGGGGGGATACCTGCGAGTCATGGAACCGGCCGACGGCGTCTTCGGACGTTCGTCATGGGCTGCGTTCCTTCTCACACCCCCTCCCGGCGCTTCCATGCCGGCCTTCGTGGGGTCGACGACGCGGTCGGGTCCACGGCGAAATATCCGCGTCATGGGGGGCTGGGTTCCGCTGCTCAGAAGGGTGCGGGCTGGCCAGGACAGTTCCGGACACGAATGATCCACATGGAGTCCAAGTGATGAAGGTTTTCACGACAGGCCAGGTCGCCAAGATCTGTAAGGTTGCTCCCCGCACGGTGAGCAAATGGTTCGATTCCGGTCGGCTGAAGGGCTACCGCATCCCGGGCAGCCAGGACCGCCGCATCCCGCGGGAGTACCTGATCAAGTTCCTCAAAGAACACGGCATGCCGCTGGGCGACCTCGAGGACGAGGCGATGGCGAAGGTGCTGCTCGTCGGCCAGGACCAGGTCCTGATCGAGAACCTCAAGAAGCACCTGCCGGTCGAGAAGTCGTTCAAGATCCAGGTGGCCGCCAGCGGCTTCGAGGCCGGCATCCAGGCCGAGAGCTTCCATCCCGACTGCATCGTGGTGGACTACTCGATCGGCCGCATCGACGCCCAGCAGATCTGCCAGAACCTGCGGCGGAATCCCGAGTACGCCGACACCATCGTGATCGCCCTGCTGCCGGACGACGGCTCGCAGATCACCGTGGACCGCGCCCACGTCAACGAGAGCTTCAAGAAGCCGTTCGACGTCGCCCTGCTGGCGGAACGCCTCCGCACGCTGATCGGCGCCCGCAAAGAGCTGGTGTAGCGCCGGCGGAACTATCCGACCCCAAAGCCGCGGGCCGGCGTGTCTG
>JBJTSM010000622.1:0-4063 GCA_046076685.1 Planctomycetia bacterium
CGATCGTGGCGGCCTCGCGGAGATGCGAGAAATACCTCGACATCTCGATCCGCTGTTTCTTCTCGTGGATGTCGTCGTAGAGCTCGTTGCGCACCTCGGCGAACTTCACCTGGGCCGGGTCGGTGAATCCCTCGCAGAGGATCACCATGAAGCGGTCCGCGATCTGCACGATGCCCGACAGCTCGCCCGGCTTGAGGGCGAACACCTGCCGTTCGAGTGCGGGCTGGCCGCCGTGCCGCTGGATCGGCGGCACCTCGCCGCGGAGGGTTCGGCTGGTGGGATCGACGGAGTATTGTTCGGCGAGGTCGCCGATCCGCTCCGGCCGTGGATCCTGCCGGGCGAGCTGCCAGACCTCCTGCGCCCGCCGCTGGCTGTCCATCACGATGATCCGGCACTTCGCGCGGGGGCCGAACGTCGCGTCGAAGGCCTTGTCGAGATCCTCCTGCGTCACGGGCACCTTGCCGACGAGCTGCTTGAGCGCCACCGTCGGCTGCACGATGTCTTCCACGTAGTGCCGCATCGGCACCTTCTGCTCGCGGGTGACCCTTTCGAGCCAGGCGGCCACGTCCGCCGAGCCGTCCGGCTTGCGGAAGCCCATGCTTTCCGCAGCCCGGGTCACCTCGGCGTCGATGTCGGCCTGCGCGACCGTGCGCTGCTCGCGGCCGAGCGCCTGCTCGATCAGGCGGCGGGTGATCAGGATCTCGAGCACGTCGCGGCCATGGCGTTCGACGCAGGTCGCTTCGACTTCCTTGATCTCGATCGCCTGGCCGTTGACGCGGGCGGCCACCCCCGGGTTGGCGGTAGCCTTGGCCTGGTCGTTCATCACATTTTCCACGGTGGAGGCGTCCTGCAGCGACCGGAACACCTCGGTCGAGGCGGAGCGGCTCTTGCGCTCGCGAAGATCCTCGAGCAGCCGCGGCCGCACGTCTTCGATCTTCACGTCGGCCGCGGGAAGACGGTCTTCGCACTTCACGACGATGAACTGGTCGGCCACCTGCACCACCGGCGAGATGTCGTGCGGCTCGAGCGCGAACACCACCCGCTCGAATCCGGCGTCGCCGGAATGGCGGCGGATGGGCTGCACCCAGCCGTTGGCGCTGGCGCTGCCCACATCGACGGAATGCTGCCGGGCCAACCCGCCGAAATCGTCGGGTGCGGCCAGCGCCTGCTGCCGCAGCCGTTCGGCCTCCTTCTGGGAGCGGGCCACGATGATGCGGGCCTTGACGGTCTCGCCGAACTGGTTTTCGAACGCCTGCTGCACCTCCTCCGCCGTCGGCTCGATGCCGGCATGGGCCAGCTTCCGCAGGGCGAGCATCGGCCAGACGATGTCCTCCGCATATTGCTGCGGGGTGATGCCGCGTTCCTGTTCGATGAGGGTGATCCATTTGTCGCGGGGCACGCTGAACCGCTTCGCCATGGCGTCGATCTCGGCATCGACGTCGGCCTTCGTGATGGCGATCCCCCGCCGGCCGCACGCCTGCGTGATGATCTCACGGTTGACCAGCGCCTCGAGGACGGCGTTGCCATGACGGCTCAGGCATTCGGCGGCGAGCTGGCCGCGGCTGATTTCGGCGCCATTGACGAGCGCCATCACCCGGTCGGCCTCCGCGGGTGCGGCCCCCTTGCCCGGCGGCGCGGCGGTCTTGGCGGCGCCGGGGGCCGTCCGCTGGGGCGGTTTCGCGTCGGCCTGCGGCGATCCGGCAAGCCCCCGCCACACGAGGCAGGCCACGAGCACGATGACCGCGGCGCCGATCTCACGGGCCACGCTCCACCGCCTACCGGAACCGGCCCATCGTCCAAGTCGCTCGCTGCACGTCCGCCACCATGATCGCATCGGGCTGCCCTCCTTGGCATCGTCTGACAACCCACGGAAAATAGGCATCCTCGCAAACCAGATCAAGGCGAGCGTTGCACGGGATCCCCTGCGGACGTACCCTGCCCGGGAGCTTTGGCCACACGCGGCTACGACGGCACATGAACAACGCCCAGCCTTCCCCACACCACCCAAAGTGCCTGTCCGTCCTGGGCCTGCTGCCACCGGTCACGGCGGAGGACGTCAAGCAGGCCTATCTCGCCAAGGCGAAGGAGATGCACCCCGACCGCGGGGGCGACCCCGAGCAGTTCATCCTGCTGCAGAAAGCCTACGAAGAGGCCAACGACTACGTCCGCTTGAAGGCGGGGAAGCTCGAGTGGCTGGCGGCGAAGGTCGAGGCCTACGCCCAGCAGCAGGACGTGGTGACCGAAACGATCGAGCGCGGTGGCGAGGTGGAGATGGAGGAGGCCGACTGGCTCCGCCGCTCGTTCGGCGAGGACTTCGGACACGTCGCCGACAAACTCGTCTCCGTGCGGCTGCACGGCCCCGCCGCCGACGACGTGTTCGCGATCCTGTTGGGCTTTCGCGCGGAATCGCTCGCCGACTTGGCCGTGCTCGACCTGGCGGGCGGCAGCCTCACCGACGAAGGCCTGCTCCAGCTCAAGGCCCTGAAAAACCTGCGGTCCCTCGACCTCCGCGGCACGGCCGTGGGAAAGCTGGCCGCCGAGGTGCCTTCGTGGTTCGAACGCCTGGAATTCCTGGGACTGCCCGCCGGCGCGGTGGGGCTCTTCTCGCGGCTCTCCATGCCGCGCCGCGTGAAACTGGCGATCGGCGCCGCACCGAACTAACCTCTCGAATGGTTCGGTTCCTGCGCGCACCCTCCGGAGCCCCGCGAGATGACCACGCTCTACGAGGAACGGTCCGTCCGGATCGCCGACTGCGACGGCTCCCTCGAGTTTCGCTATCGACTGCTGCGGCCCGAGCATGGAGCGGGCGACGGCCAGTCGGCGGCCCGCCATCCGCTCGTGCTCTTTCTGCACGGGGCGGGAGAGCGGGGCAGCGACAACGCGAAGCAGCTCAATTACCTGCCGACCTGGCTGGCCGAGCCGGCCCTGCGCCGCCGGTATCCCTGCTACGTGCTCGCGCCGCAGTGTCGCATGGACGAACGTTGGGTCGATGTTTCGTGGGCCGACAAGAAGAGCCCGCCGCAGCTCGCCACGCCCACCGCGGACCTCGCGGCGGCGATCCGCGCCTTGGAGGAGACGATCGCGCGGGAGCGGGTCGATCTCGACCGCATCTACCTCACCGGCCTTTCGATGGGAGGCTTTGGCACGTGGGATCTGGCGACCCGGATGCCGGAGCGGTTCGCCGCGATCCTGCCGATCTGCGGCGGAGGCGACGAGGGCGTCGCCGCCCGCATCGTGCGGCTGCCGACGTGGAGCTTCCACGGCGACGCCGACCGGGTCGTGCCGGTCGAGCGGTCGCGATCGATGATCGCCGCGGTGAAGGCGGCCGGCGGCCGCCCGATCTATTCGGAGCTGGCCGAAGTGGGGCACGACTCGTGGACCCCGGCCTACCGCGACGGGTTCGTGCTCGACTGGCTCTTCAGCCAGCGTCGGTAGCCGTCCGTCCCGCCTTCATTCGGGCCATCACTCTGGGAAGAGACGGGTCGAGAGATAGCGTTCGCCGAGGTCGGGCAGCACCACCACGATCATCTTGCCGGCGTTTTCCGGCCGCCGGGCCACCTGCAGGGCGCCCCAGGCCGCGGCGCCGCAGCTGATGCCACACATCAACCCCTCGCGCTTCGCCATCTGCCGCGCCGTCTCCATGGCGTCCTCGTCGTCGACCTTGACGACTTCGTCGATGATGTCGAGGTTGAGGATGTCGGGGATGAAGCCCGCGCCGATCCCCTGGATCGTGTGTCGCCCGGGCTTGATCGGTTCGCCCGCCAGCTTCTGCGAGATCACCGGGCTGTTGGCCGGCTCGACGGCCACCACCTTGAGCCCCGGCTTCTTGGCCTTGAGCGTCTCGCCGCAGCCGGTGATCGTCCCGCCGGGGCCGACGCCGCAGACGAGGATGTCGACCTGCCCCTCGGTGTCGGCCCAGATCTCCTCGTCCGTCGTCCGCCGGTGCACCTCCGGGTTCGCCGGATTCTTGAACTGCTGCGGCATGAAAAACTGGCTGCTCGAGCGGCTGATCTCGTCGGCGTGGCGAACCGCGCCCGGCATGCCTTCCGCGGCGGGGGTCAGC
>JBJTSM010000623.1:0-3249 GCA_046076685.1 Planctomycetia bacterium
CCGCAGAGTACCACTCTGCGGCTACGGGAAGAGGTAAATGCGGCCGCGGGAAGGGCATTACAAAGCGGGCTGGGGCGGTGGGGTGCCTGGGTGTCATGCCCTCGAAACAGCGGCCCGAGGGGGTGGTTGACTCCCAGAATAAACGCCTGTACACTCCAAGGGTGCTGGTTGGGAGATTCGCGTCCCTCGGTACCGCCGCCACGGTCGTTTTCATGAACACGTACCGCATTTACGAAGATTTCAAGGCCACTCTCGGCGACGCGGCCGCCAAGTCGCTCGCCCAGACGCTCGGCACGATGTTCGATGAACTGAAGGACACCGTCACGAAGGAAGACTTCCGGATTCTCCGCGAATCGATCGATACGAATATTTCGCGACTCGATGGGGCGATCACAAGGCTTGCCGAGGCACAGACGCGGACCGAGTCGAAGGTCACGGAACTGGCGGAGGGGCAATCACGTCTCGTCGAGGCGCAGGCCCGGACGGAAGTCCGGATGAACGAACTGGCTCAGGCGCAGGCCCGGACTGAAGTTCGGATGAATGAACTGGCGCAGGCGCAAGCCCGGACGGAGCAGGAGGTCAGGACGCTCGCCGAAGCGATGCAGCGGCTCACGATCCGCACCGACGCCGTCATCGGCCGGACGTTTGAAATCCAGTTTCGCGACCGTCTTTCAGCCTACCTCGGCCGGTTTCTCCGCCGGGGCAAGGTGCTGGCCAACGACGAACTGCTCGATGCGATCGAGTCGCGCGTGACCGAGAGTGAAGTCGACGATTTTCTCCGGGCCGACATGTCGCAAAGGGACTCGTTGACGGCGTTGAGACCTTTATCGTCGTCGAGGTTTCCTCCACCGGGGATACCGAAGACATCGTCCGCGCCGAGAAAAGGGCCGGTATTCTGCGCAAAGCCGGCCTCGTCGCCATTCCCCTCGTGGCGTGTGATGCCATCTCGCCGGAGTCGCTGGCATTCGCCCGCAGGTCTGGCGTGCGTGTCTGGTGCAACGGATTCCTGGTGGACGTCGCCGCTTAGGTCACTTTCGACAAGCGTCCGGCGGCGACTAGGCGGTCCGATCGGCGTTGCTACACCGGCAGTTCGACCGTGCGGCCGGTGCGGAAGGCCTCGTCGGCGGCCAAGACGATCCGCAGGCTGTTGACCGCGTCGGCCAAGTGCTCCGAGAGATCGCGGTCGTGCTGGATCGCGTCGAGAAACACCTTCTGCTCGAGCAGGCAGAGGCCATCGTGATCGGGCTCGCCGGCGCAGTCGATGGATTCGTCGGCCTTCGCAAAGCTGCCGTCGGGCTTGAGCTCGCCATGATGCAGCCGCAGGAGCGACGCCTTCGTGTGCCCCTCGACGTCGTCGCTCGACGTGTCGCCGTCCTTCACGCCCGCGATGCTCACGCAGCCCTTCGGGCCGACCACGTCTTTCACGAAGTAGGCGACGTCGCTCATCATCGGCCCCCAGCCCGCCTCGTACCAGCCGACCGAGCCGTCGGCGAAGGTCACCTGCAACTGGCCGTAGTTGTACATGCCAGGCGCGAGTTCCTCCGTGAGCCGCGCGCCGATCGCGTTCACGCGGACCGGGCGGGACCGCGTCATCAGGCACATGATGTCGACGTAGTGCACGCCGCAGTCGACGATCGGCGACATCGAACGCATCAGCGACTTGTGCGTCTTCCACATGTCGCCGGAGGATTGCTGATTCAGGTTCATCCGCATCACGAGCGGCTTGCCGAGCGTGCGGGCCGTCTCCACGAAGCGGGCCCACGTCGGATGCACCCGGAGGATGTAGCCCACCACCAGCTTGCGGCCGGCTGCCTTCGCCGCGGCCACCACCTCCTCGGCCTCCGCCACCGTGGAGGCAAGGGGCTTTTCGAGAAACACGTGGCAGCCGGCCGCGAAGGCCCGCTTCGCGTAGGCGGCGTGGGTGTCTGGGTAGGTGTTGATCGAGACCGCGTCGGGCCGCGTGGCGGCGAGCGCCTCCTCGAAGCCTGAGAACTGCGGGTACTCGGCCCCCAGGGCGGTGAGCAGCTGGCGGCGCGAGGCCTCGCCCCGGGCGACCACGCCGACGATCTCGAACTCGGGCAGCGCGTGGTAGGCCTTCGCGTGCGAGGTGCCCATGTGGCCGCAGCCCACGACGAGAATCCGGATCGGCTTGGCCATGAGGGGATGGTCCTGATAAAGGGCGTTGAGACGGTCGAGCGTGTCGGTTTTTGCAACGCGAGTATCACTTTTTCAAGACCGCGTGCCAACGGGCTGTCGCCGCGGCGTTGATGGCGATATTTTTTCTTCGCCGGTAGTGTTTCCCCACGCCCCCCCACAACGCGCAAGTACGACGATCCTGCCATGGCGACACCGCGGATTCTGCTCACCACGACCTCCTTCCAGGACACTCCCGGCGAGCACCACGCGGCGCTCGCCGCCACCGGTTGGGAGATCGTCACCGCCCGCGGCCCCCTCTCCGAGGCCGACACGCTGGCGGTCGTGGGCGAGGTCGACGGCTACATCTGCGGCGACGACATGATCACCCGGGCCGTGCTCGCGAAGGCCGTGCCGCGGCTCAAGGTGCTCAGCAAGTATGGAATCGGCGTCGACAAGATCGACGTGGCGGCCTGCACGGAGCTGGGCATCCCGCTGCTCTTCACGCCCGGGGTCAACCACACCACCGTGGCGGAGCACACGTTCCTCCTGCTGCTCGCCCTCGAAAAGAACCTGCTCTTCCACGCCGACTCCACCCGCTCCGGCGGCTGGAAGCGGCAGACCGGCCACGAACTGCTCGACAAGACGATCGGCATCGTGGGGATGGGGCGGATCGGCAGGGAGGTGGCGATCCGGGCGAAGGCGTTCGGCATGCGGCCGGTCGGCTACGGCATCCACTGGGACGAGGCCTTCGCCGCCGGGCACGGCATCGAGCGGGCCACGACCCTCGACGAGCTGTTTGCGAAGGCCGACTATATCTCGCTGCACACGAACCTCACGCCCGAGAAACGCGACCTGGTCCGGGCCGAGACGATCCAGAAGATGAAGCCCGGCGTGATCATCCTCAACTGCGCCCGCGGCGAGATCGTCAACACCGCCGACATCGCCGCCGCGCTCCGGTCGGGCCGCGTCCGTGGCTACGGCACCGACGTGCTCGACGAGGAGCCGCCCCGGGCCGACCATCCGCTCACGAGGCTGCCCAACTGCGTGGTCACGCCGCACGTCGGCTCGCGGACCCACGAGAGCGTGCAGCGGCAGGCGATGGCCGCCGTCACG
>JBJTSM010000624.1:0-3849 GCA_046076685.1 Planctomycetia bacterium
CGGCCGACGATTGGCGGGGGGCCGAGCAGGCCGCGCTCGTCGTCGGCAGCCTCGATCACGAGCCGGCGGCGGCGAGGCTGGTGGAGCTTTTGCGGCATCCGCGGGAAGAAGTGGCCGTGACGGCCGCATGGGCGCTGCGGAAGCTCGAGGCCGCCGACGCCCTCGGGTCGATGCTCGCCTGGGCCGAGGAGATCGAGCGGCTGACGCTCGCCAAGGCCCCGATCGCCTGCGGTGACCGGCAGGCCTGCCAGCTGCATCAGGCGTTCGGGGAGGCCGGCTACCGTGCCGCGGAGCCGCTGTTGCGCAGGCATCTTTCCGGGCCCACGCTCAATGGGCCCGAACGCCCCGAGGCTGCCCGCGCCGCCGCCGTCTGGGCGCTCGGGCTGCTGCATGATGGCGACGGCGACGACCCTGACCCGGAACTTGCCAAGCTGCTGGTCGGACGGCTGGCGGCCGAGGAGTCGATGCCGCCGGAATCGGCGCTCGTCAGGCGGATGGCCGCGGTGGCGCTTGGGCGGATGAAGGCGGAGGAGCAGCTGCCCGCTTTGCGGACCTGGGCCGAGCGGGCCGGCGTGGGCTCCGAGATCGGCTACGCCTGTCATTGGTCGATTGAGCGGCTGGCCGGCGACCCGATCCCCATGCTGCCGGCGGGCGAGCAGTCCGTGGTCGGCTGGTTTCTCGAGCCGCTCGGGGACCGACAGCCGTCATCGGGCGGAAAGCCACCGCAGCTCCTCGAGCCGCGCGGCGGCGAGTGATTTTCGCAGCGACTCCGCCTGCGGCGCGGCGAGCTTCGGCAGCACCGCGCAGGCGAGCACCGGTGCCGCGGCCGACCGGCTCTCCGCCAGCACCGTCCCCAGGCTCGCCACCTCCTCGTCGGAGAGGGCGGTGAGCGACCGCATGAACATCGCCACGTCGCTGCGGGCCTGCACCTCGAGTCGCTTGACGCGGCGGAGCTGGCTGCCGAGCGACTTTCTCGCCGCCGGCGTCAGCTTGAACGACGTGCCGCCGTAGAGGTCGCCCTCGATCGACTTCCGCGCGGCGGTGAGCCCCACGGCACGCTTCTCGGAGTCGATGAAGGCCTGCCAGGCGGCGGAAGAATCGCGTGTCGCCCCCAGCTGCCTGAGCACGAGGTGCGCGAGCAGCCTGTTGTCGCCGGCACGGGCGAGCTTCTCCACCTTCGGCACGACCGACCGGTCGCCCGTCGTGCCGAGCGCGAGCAGCGCCTCGCGGGCGATGTCGGCGTTCGGCGAGTCGAGCGCGTTGGCCAGCACCGCCGCCTGCGCGGGATCGCCGCAGAACCGCAGCAGCCGGTAGCCCGCGACGCGGACGAACTCGAAATCCGACTTGATCAATTGCACCGCCTGTGGCGTGCACGACGCATCGACGACGGCCGCGAGCCGGTCGATCACGGCCAGCGCCAGTTCCGCGTCGTCGATCCGGCCGAGGGAGTCGATGAGCACTTCGAGCACCGTGGTCGCCCCGCTCGCCGTCACCGCGCCGTCGGCGGCGTCGAGAATCGCCGCGGCGGGCTTCTCGTCGGCCAGGTTCTCGGCCTCGATGAGCAGGCTCTCGGGCGTGAACCGGCCGTCGCCCGGGGCCTTGCGGGCGGCGGCCGGCGAGACCGTCTCGGCCCCCGCGCCGAGCCGCCGCAGGCAGACGGCGAGGATCTCCGCCCACGCTGGCGACCGCCAGTAGGGGGTGATGCCCTCGGGAAAATCACCCTGCGGCGTGATCATCACGGCGATCACGCGGCCGGCGCCGACCTGCCGCTCGACGATCGCCGGGTGGCCGCCCGCCGTGGCCAGCACCATCGCGGATTCGGCCACCGGCGACGTATCGACGGTGAGGCACCTGAGCGCCGAAGAGTCGATTGCTTCGAGCGGCCCGCCCGGGGCGGAAGCGAGCGGGAACCCCCGTTTGTCGGTCGCGAGATCGTAGGGCTTGCGGTGGGTGACCGGCAGGATGTCGGCGAGCGCGGTCGTGTGGTCGTTGCCGCTCGAGAGATTGAACGGGCCGCCGATGACGAGCAGACCGCCGCCCCCCTGCACGAAGCGGGCGATCCGCGCCGCCCGTTCGGCGCCGAGGTCGATCGCATGCACGTCGTCGAGCACCACCACGTCCTGGCCTTCGAGGTCCCCGGCCGCATCGGGAAAGCCTTCGAGTGAGCCGGCCGGCCCGAGCCGGAAGCCGACCCGATCGACGTAGGCCGGGCGACAGACGCCGCCCGCCAGTCCGCAGGCGGCGTCGAGCGGCGTGAGCCAGGCAAAAAGGCCGCGGACATCGACGACCTCGAGCAGGCCGTTGCGCTTCAGCACGAGCGGCGGCTGCGGGGCGGCCTTGGCCGGCGCGGTGGCGGTCGCGGCAGGTTTCGTGGCGGCGAGCCCCGCGGCCGCCTGCTTTTCCTTCGCCTCTTGTTCCGCTTGCTGGTTCGCCTTGGCCTTGGCCTCTTGCGCCACTTTCTCCGCGGCGGCGACGGGGTCGGTGAGCGGCAGGAGCGGGGCGTCGCCGGCGGTCTCGAATTCGAAGACGGCGATCGACCAGGACCGCAGCCGGGGCAGTTCGATCGAGTGGCCGGACTCGCCCGACGTCACCGGGCGGATCGTCAGGCCCTCGACCAGGTCGGGCGACACCTCGAACGCCCGCACGAGCTTCGCCCCGGCCGGCGCGGTGACCGCCACGGTGACGCCGCTGCGGGTGACGGGCGGGGGCTGCACGCGGTTGCAGAAGGCGGGATAGCCCGGCGGGTTGACGAGGTTCACGAGCAACTGCTGTCGGCCGTTCCCCAGTCTCCGGAGCCAGGTGGCTTCCTGCCACCAAGGGGCCGCGGCCTTGCCGCCCGCGGTCACGCGGATGGATCTCTCCGGCTCGGCCACGCGGGCGGTATCGTCCCAGACGAACGCGGAATAGCGCGTGAGAAACCTGGGCAGGCTGCCGAAGGCGAAGTCGCTCGGCGGCGCGGTGAGGTAGGTGTAGCGTTGGCCGCAGGCCAGCGCGAAGAGCACGTCGAGCGTGGTGTCGAGGCCGCTGGCCATGTCGAAGGTGATGATCAGCGGCAGGCCGCCGATCCGCTTCACGTAGTCGGCCTCGCGGGCGAGCGCCTCCCAGTAGGGCCGCATGAGCCCGCTCGAGAAGTTCGTGTGGCTCCAGTCGCGGACGCTCTCGTCCATGACCATGCCGTGGTGGGTGGCGATCTCGTGGAAGTCCGCGGGGGGCGGCGTCGGCGTGAAGACCGTGCCGCCGGGGGAGGCGAAGGCCGCGTTGTAGCCGTGGACGAACCGCGGCAGTTCGGCGTTCACCCGTTCGACGAACCGGGGCATGAGGCCGCTGAAATGGCCGTCCCAGCGAACGCCGTCCCAGCCCAGCAAGCGCGCGGAGGCGATCGTCTCCCGGGCCGAGAAGTCGACGGCCTGTGGCGTGGCCTGCACCCAGAAGCTGGCCCAGTGCTGCCACATCGAGGGCACGTTGGGCCCGGCGTCGATCGAGTATTCGTCGCGGGCCATCCGCTCGAGGTAGAAGGTGGAGATCGCCTCGGAGCCGGTGCCGTAGCCGGGGGCATGCTGGAAGAGATCCGGGAACCGCCGGTAGGTTTCGGCGCCCGAAAGACCGCCCCCGCACGACTTCCCGTAGCTGATCGCCTTGATGCCGAGGCGGTGCGCCTCGTCGATTTCCCGCTTGAGCCCGGTGATGCTGCCGGGATACTGCGTCTGCCCCGACCAGAAGAGTTCGGAGTCGGGGGTCATGTCGGAGTAGTCGCAGGGTGCCCACGCGAACCGCTCGTAGTAGTTGGCGTAGCGGTCCTTGTTCGCCCGCATCACGGCGGCGATCTGCTCGGGCTTGACCGTCTGCGTG
>JBJTSM010000625.1:0-2716 GCA_046076685.1 Planctomycetia bacterium
GGTCGGGCCATGGAACTCTTCTGCCTGATGGTGCTCAACCTCAACGAATTCGCCTACCTGGACTGACCCGCTGCATTCGACTTCCCGACCAAACCGGCACGACAAGGAGCCCGGCCATGCCATCCTCTCCCATCCATTCCCGTCGCGACCAGCCACGCGGCCAGTTCTGCGGCCGCACGCGGCGCGAGTTTTTCTGGGAGGCGGGGGCGTCGTTCACGGGGCTGGCCCTGTCGGGACTGCTTGAACAGGCGTTCTTCGCCCGGCAGTCGCAGGGGGCCACGGGCACGCCGTTCCCAAACCCGCTCGCGGCCAGGCCGCCGCACTTCGCACCCAAGGCGAAGAGCGTGATCTTCCTCTTCATGTATGGCGGGCCCAGCCAGGTCGACACGTTCGACTACAAGCCGAAGCTCTACGGCCTCGACGGCCAGACGATCGAGGTGAAGACGAAGGGCCGCAGCGGCGAGAGGAACCAGGGCCGCGTCGTCGGCCCCAAGTGGAAATTCAAGCAGTACGGGCAGTGCGGCAAGTGGGTGAGCGACCTCTTTCCCCACGTCGCGACCCACGTCGACGACATCGCCTTCATCCACTCGCTGACGGCCGACTCGCCGATCCACGGGTCGGCGATGCTGCAGATGAACTCGGGGAAGATCCAGTCCGGCGCCCCCTGCCTGGGCTCGTGGGTGAACTACGGCCTGGGGAGCGTCAATGAGAATCTGCCCGGGTTCGTCGTGATGCTCGATCCCTCGGGCGGGCCGATCTCGGGCGCGAAGAACTGGTCGAGCGGCTACATGCCGGCGACCTACCAGGGCACGCTCCTGCGATCCAAAGGCTCGCCGATCCTCGACCTCGCCCCGCCCGACGACATGCCGCTGGAGGCCCAGCGGACCATGCTCGACAGCTTGCGCGAGGCCAACACCGCCCACCTGCTCTCCCGCGGCGACAACACGGAACTGGCGGCGCGGATCGCGTAGTACGAGCTGGCCTGGAAGATGCAGGAGCACGCGCCGGAGGCGGTGGATCTCGCGCGCGAGACCGAGGAGACCAGACGACTCTACGGACTCGACAACCCGCGGACGGCCGACTTCGGCCGGCGCTGCCTGCTTGCGCGGCGGCTCGTCGAGCGGGGCGTGCGGTTCATCCAGCTCTACTCGGGCGGCGCCCACAACGACGACAACTGGGACGCCCACACCGACATGGAGAAGAACCACAATTTCCACGCGGGCAACACCGACCTGCCCGTGGCGGCCCTGCTCACCGATCTCAAGCGGACGGGCCTGCTCGATTCGACGCTTGTGATCTGGGGAGGCGAGTTCGGCCGGCAGCCGACGGCGGAGTATGCCGAGGGCACGGGCCGCGATCACAACTCCTTCGGGTTCACGATGTGGATGGCCGGTGGCGGCATCAAGGGGGGCGCGAGCGTGGGCGAGACCGACGAGCTCGGCTCGGCCGCGATCAGCCCGGGCCCGGGCCACGGCAACGGCGACAAGCCGGGTTTTCACGTGAAGAGCCTGCACGCCACCGTGCTGCACCAGCTCGGCCTCGACCCCAACCGGCTGAGCTACTTCTTCGGCGGCCTCGACCAGAAGCTCGTGGGCGTCGAGCACGTCGAACCCATCCGCGAGGTGATCGCATAAACCAGGCGCCAGTCACCAGATCGAAGCGACAGGCGTTGTCGTGCTGCCGATCGGCGGCAGTCCCATGCTGTGTGACCGCCGGCTTGTTGCTCCTGCTGTCCGGGTGCGCCGGCAGGCAGCACGACGTGGGCGATCAGATCGCCGCGGTCCGCGCGGGCAAGGCCGACCGCATCGTCGCCACGCGGCCGCTCACGGATGCCGAGTGGGAATCGCTCCGCGGCGCGTCGGGCCTCCGTGAACTCGTGCTCGAGCAGGGCCGGGCGGACGACGGGCGGGCGGAGATCCTGGCGACCCTCACGGGGCTCGAGCGGCTCGTCCTCCGCCATTCGCCGCTCGGCGATGCCGGATTCCGGCGGCTCGCGGCGTGCCGCGATTTGCGCGACCTGAACGTGCCGCAGGCCGGATGCACCGCGGCGGGCGTGCGGGCCCTGGCGGCGCTTGAGGGGCTGCGGAGCCTGCGGCTCGGTGGCCCGCGGCTCGCGGGCCCGGAGGTCTGCGACGCGGTCGTCGCGATCGAGCAGTTCCGCTCGCTGCACCTCATCGACGTGCCGATCGGCGACGACGGCCTGGCCGTGCTCGGCCGGCTTCCGACCCTCTGGAACCTCTATCTCGACGGGGCCGGGGTGTCAGACGCGGCATGGGAGCGGTATTTTGAGGCCTGCCCGAACGTGCACGTGCACGTCGATCAGGCGCATCACGACCGGGATCCGCACCGTCATCCTCACGAGGAGGCACCATGAACGAGTCGGCGTCAGCCAAGGTTTGGACGGGCTGGGGGCGGGCGACCGTCCGCCGGGCGGTGTGGTCACTGCTCCTGGTGACGGCGTGCCTGATCATCGCGCGGGTCGCGGTGGCACGGGCTCGCGCGGGAGCGGCCGACACGATGGCACGGGCCGCGGAGGCCTGGCTCGACACGCTCTCGCCCGAACAGCGGAGCCTGGCCTCGAAGCCGTTCGCAGACGCCAGCCGGACAGACTGGCACTTCGTACCCAAGCCGACGCGGAAGGGTGTGCAGCTCCGCGACATGACAGAGCCGCAGCGGGCGGCCGCCCTGGCGCTGTTGCGATCGGCCCTGTCGCAGG
>JBJTSM010000626.1:0-2308 GCA_046076685.1 Planctomycetia bacterium
CGTCTTCTGGGAGGCGAACTGGAAATACGTGCTCACGATTCCGGCCGCCATGATGGCGATCTTCCTCGCCCTCATGCTCGTGCACGACGTGGGCATGCGGAACCGCATGGTGTCGCAGGAACGGGCGTTGCACATGGCCAGGGCCTCCGCCGTCAAACTGATGGAGCAGGCCGCCGAGGCGAAGGTGCTCGCCGAGCCCGGGCACTAGGACCGGATAGGAGGGCTCATGTCGTCACACGCACGGCGTGCGCGCCGTTCCGCTGGTCGGGGGCTCGTGCTCGCCGCCGGAGGACTCTGACGTTGTATCCCCTATGGAAATGTTGGGCCGACTCTTCCAGTCAAGGTTCACCGGCGGCTGCGCGCGACCCCCGACCAGCTCCGCTCTCCCTTCCCGTCGGAGTCTGGAGCACGCTGGTGCTTTTCTGCCTTGGCTGCAGTGGCGGTCAGCCGGCCGTGGGGGTGAAGCCGGCGGCCGTGGTGCGTGAGGAGCAGCCGCTGCCGGCGCCGGAGCGGATGACGCCCGGGGACGTGGCGGCTCCGTTCACGCTCACCGAACGCAATGGCCAGCCGTTCGATTCGGCGTCGCTCCGCGGCAAGGTGTGGATGGCGAGCGTGTTCTTCTCGAACTGCCCCGGCCCCTGCTTCCGTGAAAACCAGGCGATCGCCGACATCCTGCGGAACATCCCCGATCCCGAGTTCGTGGCCGTCAGCGTCACCTGCGATCCCGAAAACGACACGCCCGAGTCGCTGCGACGGTATGCCGACCGCTTCGAGGCCGATCCGGCCCGCTGGAAATTCCTCACCGGCGACATGGCGACGATCAAGCAGATCGCCAATGGCACCTTCCTGCTGCCCGCCGAGGTGGGCGTGCACTCGGAGCGGGGCGTCGTCTTCGATCGCGAAGGCCGGCTGCGGGGGAGCTACCATCTGCTCCAGCCCGACCGCGTGAAGCTGCTGGAGAAACTGATCCGCGACGTGCTCGCCGAACCGGTCGGCGCGCCGGCCGACACCACCGCCCCACAGGAACGCCCCGCCGGATGAGCCTCGCCGCAGCCGCCCTCTGGCTCCCCACCGTCAACGCCGCCCTCAACACGCTGGCCACCCTGCTGCTGGTGGCCGGTTGGATGCTCATCCGTCGGGGACGGTGGCGGGCCCACCGGGCCGTCATGATCGCGGCCTTCGCGGTTTCGACGCTCTTCCTGGCCTGCTACCTCACCTACCACGCGATCGTCGGCCACGTGCCGTTCGCGGGGCAGGGGACGGCCCGTACGGTCTACTTCGCCATCCTGATCACCCACATCCTGCTGGCGGTGACCGTGCCCGTGCTGGCGATCTCAATGTTCGTGCTCGCCGCGAAAGGCCGGCTCGAGGCCCATCGGCGGCTCGGCCGCATCACGCTGCCGATCTGGCTCTATGTCTCCATCACCGGGGTGGTGATCTACCTGATGCTCTACCACTTCTACCCCGGCCGTCCGCGGGAGCCTATGATGGAAGCGGCGGGTGCGGCAGCGCCCGCCTGATCCACGAGTTCCCGTTGCCGGGACCTTGGCCCGGGAGAGTGTCCGATGGCCGGCATATCGAATCAGCTCCCGTTCATCGTGGCGGCCGCCCGCCGTGTTCTGCCGGCGGTCGTGGTCACCGTTTGCGTCGCTGCCGCCGCCGAGGCTTTGGGCTGCCCGAACTGCAAGGACGCGGTGAACACGTCCGATCCCGAGGGCCTCAACGTCGCCCGCGGCTACTTCTACAGCATCCTCATCATGCTCGCGATGCCCGCGACACTGATCGGCTCCTTCTCCGTCTATGTCTGGCGGGAGATGCAGCGGCAGAAGCAGGCGCTTGCCAAGGCTGCCGCGGAGATCGTGTCGCCGCCGGCCCTGCCCATCACCCCGCCGCATCCGTGAGCGAGCATCGTCCAACCGCGGAGCCGTGGCCCGACCCGGCGGCACCGTCGGCCGTGAGCGGCGACGCCGGCATGCCGCGGGTCCGCAAGCCCGTCCGCAACTATCTCGCGGCCGGCGAGAAGCGGCGGATGTTCTGGCTGGTCATGCCGCCGGCGCTCGTCGCGATGCTGCTCCTTGGCTGGGTGGAACGAACCTGGTTTGGCAGGCCGCCGGCGGCGCCGCAGGCACCGCAGGTGGACACGAGGCTGCCGGAGGGGCCCGCCGATCCCGCCCTGGCCGACGCGGTGACCATCGCGCCGGAGCCGGAGCCGCCGACGGGGGATGCCGACGAATTCGGCGCCTCGGTCTATACGCTGGCGAAGGTGCGGGACGACACCGTGTTTCTCGGTCCCGAACACGAGGCGTGG
>JBJTSM010000627.1:0-2344 GCA_046076685.1 Planctomycetia bacterium
CGAACTGAACGACACGAGACACAAGCGGGGAGATCTGGTTTATGGCGACGCTCACGGATATCTGTCTTGGCAAATGGCTGCGGCCCTGGTGGCTGTTCGCAGCCCTGGCCCTGGTGATCGAAACGGCATCCTGCTCGAGCATGCTGCCGGCGGCTGAACCGCCGGTCTTGCCGGCCGCGCTGGCGGACGAGCCCGCCTTCACGACCACGAACGTCGCCTTCCGCGACGTGCCGAACGTCGCCGAGCCGCTCTGGACCGATTACGCCCTCACCGACGCGCTCTTCTGGGGCCGCGACAACCAGGCGGCGAACGTGCCGCTGGTCGTCGACGGCGGCAGCGGCGCCCCGCTGATCTCGGCCGGTGATCCGCAGTTTCCGGTGGCGGCCGGCGTGCGGGCCTTCTACGGCCAGCGCAACCCCTGCCAATGCGGCTGGGAACTCGGCTACTTCGGCGTCTACGGCATGTCGGCCACCAGTTTCACGTCGGCGACTCCGCCGGCGTTCCTGCAGATGCCCGATCCGATCGGGAGCGACCTGACGGCCGACGGCGAGACGGCCACGTTGAAATACAACTCGACCATCAACAGTGCCGAGGCCAACGTCTTCAGCACCTCGCACGGCTGGCGGGATTACAGCGAAAGCTGGCTCACGGTCGACTGGCTGGCCGGTTTTCGCTACGTCGGCGTCGAGGAGCAGGCGACCATCGCCATGGACTGCTGCGTGGTCGATGGCACGAGAACCGTCGTGCCCTACACCGTGCGGACGCGGAACAACATGTTCGGCGGCCAGATCGGCAGCCGCGCCCGCTGGACCTGGGAACGGTGGGCCGTCGAGGGCTGGGCCAAGGCCGGCCTGCTCGGCAACGCCGAAAAGCAGATGCAGGACACGCTCGTCGACTACCGGGGCTTCGTGCAGCGGGGACCGCTGTCGGCGACCGGCAGCGACGTGGGCTTCATCGGCGACATCAATCTCTCCGTGATCTACCGTCTCACGGAGGTCTGGGGCATCCGCGCCGGCTACAACACGATCTGGATCAGCGGCCTGGCCCTCGCCCCCAACCAGTTCGACTTCGCCAACACGAGCGTCGCCGGCACCGGCCTGAACTCGGGCGACGGCATCTTCTTGAACGGCGCCAACCTCGGTCTCGAGGCCCGGTGGTAGAAACCGCCGCCGCAGGCCGTGGGGCGATCCGCACGCATCGCCTTCACGGCCTCTGCGAACCGACCCTGACCGGCGGAGCCGGTCAGGGTCGCGTCGTTTGGCGGTTTCAACCGGGCTGTGTTCACGCAAACAAGTGGCATCCTGCCGCATACGCAAACTGCGCAGATTACCCAGACTGTCCACTGGGCCCTTTCTTTAAAATCCAATAGTTTTCCTCGGGAATTGCTCGGTTTCGTTCCATTCGTTGGATTCTCCCCGCGGCCCACGCGAGGGTTGCACCAGCGAGAGGAGCTTTCGCGGGAAAGCTCTGCGACGGAAACGGCTCGCTGACCGGCACCAAGCCGGCCTGTTCGACTCCCGGCAAGGACATACGGTCGACGGGGCAATCGCCACACAGGGCGTTTTGGCCCGTCGCCGTTGCTGACAACTCCCATGGAATGGGTTCGATCGCGCAGGTCCCGCACGCATGCGGGCAACGGCCGCAGAGGCTCCCTCGGCGGCCCGGAATGGCTGGAAAACCGACGGCTCCTCGCGGCGAGTCAGGACGACGGCATGGACGCCGTCACCTGCCCGCCCGTCACCACCCTGCCGGACGGCAGCCTCGTCCAGCAGATGACCTGGAACGGCGTGAGCGGGCTGGCGCGGATCGACCATTGGAACGGCCGACTCGCCACCGGCCTCGAGCCGACGGCCGCACTACCGACCCTGCCACTGCAGTCGTCCACATGGCAGACGGTCTCGCTCGGCAACGGCTTCTTCTCACTCACGACGCCGGGTGCGAACCGGGACGACGTGCTCGCGTGGGCGGCCCACACGCCGGACATCGTGTCGTTCGAGCCCGATTTCGTGCTGCAGACCTCGTCGCTCCCGAACGACCCCGGCTTCGCCTCGCAATGGGCGCTCGACAACACCGCGATCGGCGGCTTCGGGCTCTTCGGCGCCGACATCGACGCGACGCAGGCCTGGGACATCTCGACCGGTTCGCGAAATGTCGTGGTGGGCGTCGTGGATTCGGGAATCGACCTCACGCACCCCGACCTCGTCGCCAACATCTGGACGAACCCCGGCGAGATCGCCGGCAACGGCATCGACGACGACCGCAACGGCTTCGTGGACGACGTGCACGGCTGGAACTTCGTCGAGAACAACAACAACGTCCAGGACGGCTACGGCCACGGCACGCA
>JBJTSM010000628.1:0-9375 GCA_046076685.1 Planctomycetia bacterium
GGCCTGTGGGTGGTGCTCGAGGCGTTCCGCCGCGCGGCGGCGGCCGGGCCCCTGCCCTGCGGGCTGTTCGTGGCCTCGACGGTTCAGGAAGAAATCGGCCTGCGGGGGGCGCAGACCAGCTGCTACGGCGTCGATCCCCACGTCGCCATCGCGGTGGACGTGACCCATGCCACCGATTGCCCCACGATCGACAAGAAATCGGAGGGGGACGTGGGGCTCGGCAAGGGCCCGGTGGTCTACCGCGGCCCCAACATGAACCCGCACGTGGTCGATCGGCTGCTGGCGGCGGGCAAAAGCCATGAAATCCCGGTTCAACTCGGGGCCAGCGGCCGGGCCACGCCGACCGACGCCAACGTGCTGCAGACCACCCGGGCGGGCGTCGCCACGGGGCTCGTCAGCGTTCCCAACCGCTACATGCACTCGGCCGTGGAGACGATCAGCCTCGACGACGCCGACCGTGCGGCCGACCTGTTGGCCGCGTTTGTCCGAGGGCTGGAGGGACCGATCAACTGGGCACCGTAGCCGCGGGCCGGCGCGGAGCCCGGAGTGTCCTGGGTGTCCTGCCAAAACGGCACTCCCACCCATCCGCCGCCGAGGCGAATGGGGGTGCCGCGAAGCCCGGAAAGGCCGCGGAAGCGGTGCCGCTCCCAAGACTCCAAGACTTTGGCACGCCGGTTGCTCCCTTTTCCGCCGCCCCGGCAGGGACTGCCAATTCAACACGTTTTCCACCCGTCTCGCGTCCGTCAATCCTCTGGAGGAGTTTCTCGTGGCCAAACAAATGGTGTTCGACGATGAGGCCCGTCAGCCGCTGCTCGCCGGTGTTTCGAAGCTGGCCAGGGCTGTGAAGAGCACGCTTGGTCCGCGCGGCCGCAACGCCGTGCTCGACAAGGGGTGGGGCTCGCCGAAGGTCACCAAGGACGGCGTCACGGTCGCCGAGGACATCGACCTCGAAGATCCGTACGAAAACCTGGGCGCGCAGCTCGTGAAGGAAGCGGCCAGCAAGACCAACGACGTGGCCGGCGACGGCACGACCACCGCCACGGTGCTCGCCGAGGCGATCTTCCGCGAGGGGCTCAAGATGATCGCCTCGGGCGCCGACCCGATGGCGCTCTCCCGCGGCATCCACCAGGCCGTGGAGGCCGTCTCGAAGGCGATCCTCGCGATGGCCACCCCGATCAACGAGAAGAACAAGAAGGAGCTGATGCAGATCGCCACGATCGCGGGCAACAACGACCCGACGATCGGCAACGTGCTCTCCGACGCGTTTCTCAAGGTCGGCAAGGACGGCGTGATCACCGTCGAGGAGGGGAAGCAGGCCGAGACGTCCGTCGACGTGGTCGAGGGCATGCAGTTCGACCGCGGCTTCCTCTCGCCCCACTTCGTGACCGACGCCGAGTCGCAGGTCTGCGAGATGGAAAACCCCTATATCCTGATCTTCGAGGAGAAGATCTCGAGTGCCAAGAACCTCGTGCCCCTCCTCGAGGCCATCAGCAAGGCGGGCAAGCCGCTCGTCGTGATCGCCGAAGACGTCGAGGGCGAGGCCCTGGCCACGCTCGTCGTCAACAAGCTCCGCGGCATCGTGCAGTCGGTCGCCATCAAGGCCCCGGGGTACGGCGACCGCCGCAAGGCGATCCTCGGTGACCTCGCCGTGCTGACGGGCGGCCAGGCGATCTACAAGGATCTCGGCATCGCGCTCGACGCGGTGAAGCTCAGCGACCTGGGCCGCGCCAAGAAGGTGATCATCGAATCGGAGAACACGACGATCGTCAGCGGCGCGGGCACGAAGGACGCCATCGAAGGGCGGGCCAGGCAGATTCGCGCGGAGATCGAGGCGACCACCAGCGACTACGACCGCGAGAAGCTGCAGGAGCGGCTGGCGAAGCTCGCCGGCGGCGTGGCCCAGATCAACGTCGGGGCCGCGACCGAGACCGAAATGAAGGAGCGGAAGGCGCTCATCGACGACGCCAAGAGCGCCGTGCAGGCTGCCCTCGCCGAGGGGATCGTGCCCGGCGGCGGCGTGGCGCTCCTGCGGAGCGAGAAGGCGATCGACTCGCTCATCTCGAAGGGCGACCTCGACGCCGACGAGAAGCTCGGCGCCTCGATCGTGAAGCACGCCCTGCGATATCCGCTCGAGGCGATCGCCAACAACGCCGGTACGGACGGCTCCGTGGTGGTCAACCGGGTGCGGCACCTGAAGGGCAAGAACGACGGCTACGACGCCGACAAGGCGGAGTATTGCGACCTGGTGAGCGCCGGCGTGATCGACCCCGCCAAGGTGGTCCGCACCGCCCTGCAAAACGCGGCGAGCGTGGCGGCCCTGCTGCTCACGACCGATTCGCTGGTCACCGAGATCCCGAAGGCCGAGGAGGAGAGTGGCGGCGACGGCCACGATCACCACGGCATGGGCGGCGGCATGCCGGGCATGGGCGGCATGGGCGGCATGGGTGGCATGCCGGGCATGGGTGGCATGGGCGGCATGATGTGATTTCCAGGCTTTCACCGTTTCTTTCCCCGTTTTTCAAACCGTTTCCCAAATCCTTATTGGAGTGCATGACAGATGGCTGCAAAGAACCTGAAGATCCGTCCGCTCGATGACCGCGTGGTGGTGGAGCCCGTCGAGGCCGAGGAGCGGACGGCCGGTGGCATCGTGCTGCCCGACTCCGCCAAGGAAAAGCCGCAGCGCGGCCACGTGGTGGCGCTCGGACCGGGCAAGCTGCTCGAGCACGGCGGCCGCGCGCCGCTGTCGGTCGCCGTCGGCGATCAGGTGATCTATGGCAAGTATTCCGGCAGCGACATCGAGGTCGACGGCCACGAAGTGAAGATCCTCCGCGAGAGCGACATCCTCGCCAAGGTGTTGAGCTGAGCGTTCCGGCTGCTTGCAGCCGGGGTCGATCCAGCCGTTTGTTCGTGATCCAGCGTGATCCAGACAGTCTTTCCCCCTTCCCATCCAGTCCGCTACATCCAGTCAGCCACTTTCAGGAGTAACGACCCGTGCCCAAGCAACTGCTGTTCGACGACAACGCCCGCGCCAAGCTGCTCAAGGGCGTCGAGAAACTGGCCGGTGCCGTCGCGGTGACGATGGGGCCCACCGGCCGCAACGTCATCATCGACAAGTCGTTCGGCGGTCCGACCGTCACCAAGGACGGCGTGACGGTGAGCAAGGAGGTGGACCTGGAGGACGCCTTCGAGAACATGGGCGCCAAGCTCGTGAACGAGGTGGCCTCGAAGACCTCCGATCTGGCCGGTGACGGCACGACCACCGCCACGGTGCTCGCGCGGGCGATCTTCCGCGAGGGCACGCGGAACGTGGCCGCCGGCTCGAACCCGACCGCCGTCCGCCGCGGCATCGACAAGGCGGTGACGGCCGCGGTCGAGCGGCTCATGCAGATCGCGCGGAAGGTCGAGCGGCCCGAGGAGGTCGCCCAGGTCGGTGCGATCAGCGCCAACAACGACCGCTCGATCGGCGACCTGCTGGCCGAGGCGCTGCAGCGGGTGGGCAAGGACGGCGTGATCACGGTGGAAGAGGGCAAAACCACCGAGACGACCGTGCGGTTCGTCGACGGCATGCAGTTCGACAAGGGTTTCGTCTCCCCCTACTTCGTCAACAAGCCGGCCGAGATGGTCTGCCAGCTCGACGACGCCCTGATCCTGATCCACGAGAAGAAGATCTCCAACCTCCGCGAGCTGCTGCCGCTGCTCGAGAAGGTGGCCCAGTCGGGCAAGCCGCTCCTGATCATCGCCGAGGACGTCGACGGCGACGCCCTCACGGCGCTGGTCGTGAACAAGCTGCGGGGCGTGCTCAACATCTGCGCCTCGAAGGCTCCCGGGTTCGACGACCGCCGCAAGGCGATGCTCGGCGACATCGCCACCCTGACGGGCGGCACGCTGATCTCCGAAGACCTCGGCATCAAGCTCGAGAATCTCGACCTCTCGCATCTCGGCAAGGCCAAGAAGATCACGGTCGACAAGAACGAGACGACGATCGTGCAGGGCGCCGGCAAGCAGGACGAGGTGCAGGCCCGCGTGCAGCAGTTGCGCACGCAGATCGAGGGCACCGAGAGCGAGTACGACCGCGAGAAGCTGCAGGAGCGGCTGGCGAAGCTGACCGGCGGCGTGGCGATCGTCTCCGTCGGCGCCGGCACCGAGGCCGAGATGAAGCAGAAGAAGGCCCGCGTCGAGGACGCCCTGCACGCCACGCGGGCGGCCGTCGAGGAAGGGATCGTGCCGGGCGGCGGCGTGGCCCTGCTCCGCTGCCGCGAGGCCGTCGAAAAGGCCCGCGGCCAGGCCAAGGGCGACGAGAAGATCGGCGTCGACATCGTGCTGCACGCGCTCGAGGCCCCGATCCGGCAGATCGCCGAGAACGGCGGCATCGACGGCGCGGTGGTGGCCGACGAGGTGGCCGACAAGGACCTCAACATGGGCTACGACGCCAACAAGGGCGAGTACGTGGACATGCTGAAGGCGGGGATCATCGATCCGGTGAAGGTCGTCCGCGTGGCGCTGACCAACGCGGCGAGCATCGCCGGGCTGATGCTGACCACGGAGGCGCTCGTCACCAACCTCGACAAGGAAGAC
Source organism: Planctomycetia bacterium (assembly GCA_046076685.1). Taxonomy (GTDB): domain Bacteria; phylum Planctomycetota; class Planctomycetia; order Pirellulales; family UBA1268; genus CAMCQY01. The sequence goes on from JBJTSM010000628.1 coordinate 4,576, forward strand.
GCCAAGAAGCGGCGGGCCGAAGGCAGCGTTCGCTGAGCCTGTGCTCGGGAGCAAGCCGCCCCCTGGTGCGGTGAACCCCGCCCCCGTCCGCGTCTGGACCGCCCCGACATGGCCAACGAGCGCGACTACTACGAAGTGTTGGGAGTGGAGCGCCGCGCCGGCGGGGCCGAGATCGCCGACGCCTACCGCAAGCTGGCGATCCGCTTCCATCCCGACAAGAACCCGGGCAACACCGAGGCGGCCGACCGTTTCAAGGAGGCGGCGCGGGCGTTCGAGGTGCTCTCCAACGACGAGCTGCGGGCCCGCTACGACCGCTACGGCCATGCGGGCCTCCAGGGGGGCGGCCGCCACGAGTTCAACGACCTCTCCGACATCTTCGACGCCTTCGGCGACCTGTTCGGCGGCGGCGTCTTCGGGGGTGGCGGCGGGCGGCGGGCCAACCGGGCGCGGCAGGGCCGCGATGTCTATTCCACGGTGTCGCTCTCGCTCGTCGAGGCGGCCCGCGGGGCGGCGAAGACGATCCAGTTCGCCCGGCACGAGCTCTGCGGCTCGTGCGACGGCAGCGGCGCGAAGAAGGGCACGAAGCCGCAGGCGTGCGAATATTGCGGCGGCCACGGCCAGGTGATCCAGTCGGCCGGTGTGTTCCGGCTGCAGACCACCTGCCCCTCCTGCCGCGGCGCGGGCAGCGTCATCCGCGAGAAGTGCGCCGATTGCGGCGGCGAGGGGATGACGCTCGAGCAGGTCGAGCGGCGGGTGACGATTCCCGCCGGCGTCGATCGCGACGTCCGCGTGCGGCTGGCGGGCGAAGGGGAGCCGGGCGCCAACGGCGGGCCGCCGGGCGACTGCTACTGCGTGATCGAGATCGAGGATCACCCGTTTCTCACCCGCGAGGGCCGCGACCTGCACTGCGAGGTGCCGATCACCTTCAGCCAGGCGGCGCTCGGCGCCACGGTGGAGGTGCCCACCCTCGACGGCCCCAAGCCGCTCGCCGTGGCCCGCGGCACGCAGGCCGGCGACGTGATCCGCGTGAAGGGGCTGGGCATGCCCGAGGTGCGGGGCCGGGGCATCGGCGACCTGCACGTGCACGTGCATGTCGAGGTGCCGAAAACGCTCTCCCCCAAGGCCGAACAGTTGCTCCGCGACCTGGCGGCCGAGGAGCAGAAGGCCGTCAGCCCGAAGCGGTCGAGTTTCTTCGCCCGGCTGGGCGAATACTTCCAGGCCAAGGACGCCGGTGAGGGTGACAAGCCGCACGACGAGAAGCCAAAATCGAAGCAGGAGACCAAGTGATGCATCCAGGCGACGAACAGGAGCCCACGACGCCCTTCGGCGAACACGACGCCGCGGCCGCGGAGCAGGAGCGGCCCGAGGCGGGAGGCCGGGCGGCCGGTGCCGAGGCGCTGGCCCGGCAGCTGCGGGACGCCGAGGACCGCGTGCTGCGGGCGCAGGCCGAGCTCGAGAACTTCCGCAAGCGGTCGCGGCGCGAATACGAAGACGCGCTCCGCTACCGTGAGATCGATCTGCTCCGCGACCTCCTGCCGGTGCTCGACACCGTCCGGCGGGCGATCGAGGCGAGCGCAAACACGGCCGACATCGACAGCCTGCGGTCGGGATTCCGGATGACGGCACAGCAGCTCGAAAAGGTGCTCGACTCGCACGGCTGCAAGACGATCGAGACGGACGGCCAGCCGTTCGATCCGGCCGTGCACGACGCGATCCTGCAGCAGGTCGTGCCCGGCGTGGCCGCCGGCACGGTCGTGGGGGTCGCCAGCACGGGCTACCGGCTCCACGAGCGGGTGGTGCGGCCGGCCCAGGTGATCGTTTCCAAGGAGGAATGAACCATGCCAACGTATGATTACGTCTGCGACGGTTGCGGGCACGCCTTCGAGCTGTTTCAGTCGATGACCGACGGCGTGAAAAAAACCTGCCCGGAGTGCGGCAAGAAGAAGCTCCGGCGGCTGATCGGCGCCGGCGGCGCGATCGTGTTCAAGGGGTCGGGCTTCTACAAGACCGACTACCGCAGCGAGTCGTATAAGAAAGGTGCCGCGGCCGACTCGGGCGGGAAGTCCGAAGGGGGCAAGAAGGCTGACGGCGGCAAGCCCGCGTCCGGCGGCTCGTCGGGCTCGAAGGGATCGGAGTAGACCATGCCCCTCTGCCCGGTGTGCGACGCCGCCGTGCGACTCGAGGCCGCGCCCTCGGCGCCGTTCTGCAGCGAACGCTGCCGGCTGATCGACCTCGGCCGCTGGCTCGACGAGGCCTACGCCGTTCCCGAGAAGAAGCGGCCGGCCGACGACGAGGAAGAGGCCGACGAGGCGTAGCAGTCACTGCGGACGGTTCCGGCGGGGCCGCGTATACTCGCCGGCCGGACGGGCCTTGAACGGCCGCCTCCAGTCAGCCAGCCCCCGCGGAGAGTGAATCGATGTCAGATGCCGCCAGCCCGACGCCCCCGCCCGCAGACGCCCCGGAGTTTTCCCCCGTGGGCCGCACCGTGCACGAGGTGCAGTGGAGCGATGCACTGCCGTGGTGGCTCCTGTTTCGCGCCGCCGGCGCCGCCTTCGCGCCGACCGTGATCCTGCTGGCCGCGATCGGGGCGCTCGCCACCTGGGCCGGCTGGTCGCTGGCCGATTCCCTCGGCCTGGCCGGCGTCGATCGGACGGCCGACCTCGTCGCCGCCGCCGGCGTGCCGGTGCCGCCGGCCGACGGCCTGATCCTGCCCTCCGCCTCCGGCGGCATGCCCGGTGGCGGTCGGCTCCTCGCGCCGAGCCGCACCGTCATGCCGTGGCTCGTCGGCCTGATCGAGCGGCTGCCGGCCGCGGCCGCCGACGTGCTGCGGCTCGTGACGGTGCCGTTTCGCCCCGCCGCGACGCTCGAGCAGCTGGGCGGTGCCCTGGCCCGCATCGGCTGGTTCGTGCTCGTCTGGTCGATCTTCGGCACGGCCATCACGCGGCACGTGGCGCTCGAGCTGATCGGCGAAGATGCCCCGGGCTTGTTCGGGGCGACCTGGTACGGCACGCGGAAATGGCTCTCGTCCTTCAACTCGGTCGCCTTCGTGCTGCTCGGCATCGCGGCACTCTCGGTGCCCGGTGCACTCTTGGGGCTCCTCATGCGGAGCGAATGGGGGCTGGCGGTGGCCGGCGCGGTCTGGCCGCTCGTGCTGCTCGGCGCCCTCGTGGTGGCGATCCTCGCCATCGGCGTCGTGGCGGGCTGGCCGCTCATGGTCGCGGCCGTGGGCGTGGAACGCGGCGACAGTTTCCAGGCCATCTCGACGGCCTTCTCCTACCTCTACCAGCGGCCGCTGCACTACGGCTTCTACGGGCTCGTCGCCCTGCTCGTGGCCCTGCCCGCCCTGGCCGCCGCGGGCGTCTTTGCCGATGCCACCGGCACGCTGGCCCTGTGGGCGGCGAGTTTCGGCATGGGGCACGACCGCACCGCGGCCGTGCTGGAGGGGATCGGGGCTGGCGGCGCCGCGGCGGCGTCGGTGCCCTGGGGCGCGCGGGCGATCGCCTTCTGGATGCGGGGCCTCGAATCGCTGCTGGCGTCGTTCGGCTGGGGCTACTTCTGGGCGGTCGTGACCGCCGGCTATCTGCTGCTCAGGCGGGACGTCGACGGCACGGAGACCGACGAGGTCGTGCTGGAGGAGCCCGCCGGCGAAGCGTGACGTCAACCGCACCAGCGGGTGATGAGCGCGGGGAAGCTGCCGAGGAGTTCGCCGCGGCTCACGGCCGCGTCGGTGCCGGCGGCCAGGGCCTGTTCGAGGCGTTCCTTGGCGACGTGCGGGCCGAAGGCGACGAGCGGGGGCGACTTGGCCGCCGAGCCCGATACGATCGCCCGCACGCGGGTGACGAGCACGGCGGGGTCGCCGCTCACCGTCTGCAGGTCGAGGAGCACGAGGTCGTAGGGGCCGCCGGGCAGCGGGTCGTCGAGATTGCGGAGCGTGTCGAGGCGTCCGCCCGACTGCCGGGCCAGGCCGGCGATGCGGCTCGTCGAGAGCAGGTCGGGCGACACGAGCAGGATCGCGGGCCCGCCGGCGGGCTCTGCGCCTCCCGGCCCCGAAGACATGATGGACAGCGTCATACGGCCTCCGGTCCGCGGACTTCACGGTAGATCTGGACGGCTTCTTCGATCGGCAGCACGAACAGCCTGCCGGCCGCGGCGTCGGCGGCGTCGCCGACCTGCCCCGCACCGGCGGGGTCGAGCGCCTGCCGGATCGTATCGACCGTCCGTTCCAGAAAATCGTCGTTGACGGCGATCTCCATCACCGACTCCTGCGCGATCCCGCCGGCGCGGAAGCCCTGCGCGTCGCAGACGGTCAGCCGGGTGACGTGCACGGCGGCCAGGGCCTGCCGCACCGCCTCCAGCTGCGCGGGCCTGAGCACGGCGACGACCAGACGCATTCCGGTGTTCCTTCCCAGCGGTCGGCGACGCTCACGGACTCGGCAGCTGGACGCTCGAGTCGAGCACCTTGCGAATCCGCGCCTGCATCTCGCCGAGGTGGGCCCGCGAGTAATCATCCAGCTTCACGTCGTTCTTGGCCAGCAGGGTGCCGATCCGGCCGTCGAGGGCCCGCAGCTGCGCCGCCGCGATCGCCTGGGCGTCGGGCGTGACGCCGCTCGGGGCGATGGCCAGTGCCGCGAGTCGCGCGACGTATTGCCGTTGCAGCCCGCGCCGCAGGCTGCCCACCGCCGGCTTCCGCACGGTGTATTCGCCGGCCGCGGTCTGGTCGACCTCGGCCATGATCGACTTCGTCAGCCGGTCGAGCAGTTCGGCGGTGGTGAAGGCGTCCTGGTCGGCCGGCACCTTGAG
>JBJTSM010000629.1:0-2091 GCA_046076685.1 Planctomycetia bacterium
AAACATGGCCATCCTGGCCATTTTTTCTTGGCGGGCCTCCGCCCGCTGGCGCGAGCCGGGCATCGTGCCCGGCAGTCGATGGTGACTCGACCGGATCCCGTCGCTTGCGCTCAGGGCTTGTATGGGAGCCGTCGTGTTTCCCATACAAGCCCCCGGCGCGAGCCGGGGGATGGGGCATCGGTTTGCGGCACCATCCCGTCGCGTTTTCCATAGAAGCCCCCGTCGCGAGCCGGGGGATGGGGCATCGGTTCGCGGCACCATCCCGTCGCTTGCGCTCAGGGCTTGTTTGGGAGCCGCCGCGTCAGGATTTCGGCTGCTCGAAGAGCGTCGGCAGCGGCTTCAGGTCGACGAGTTCCGCCAGCCCGGCGGCCACGATTTCCCGGCCCGTCACGTAGCGGTGGGTGCGGCTCCACTCGTTGATGAGATCGGCCGATCGGCCGAAGAGATCGCACAGGAGCACGTCCATGTCGCGTTCCAACTCGGCGAAATGCCGCGACCACTCGGCCGCCTCCCGGATGCCGATGTGCTCCTCGCTCTGCCACTTCATGGGATGGAACAAAAACACGCTGAAGGGGGTCACCAGCCGCCGCTCGCAGGCGGCGAAGGGCCAGAGCGCCGCCGACGAACATTCGCCCGTCACCACCGCCGTGGCCCGGATCCCGCGGAGCCGCAGGAGCGTGACGAGCGACATGCCGCAGTAGGGGCTGCCCCCCGGCGAGTCGAAATAGATCGTGCATTCGCCCCCCGGCTCCACGCCCAGCAGCCGGTCGGTGAGGTCCGACTCGTTGTCGGTGAGGTCGCCGACGACGGCCAGTTCCAGCGGCCCGGTCTTTTCCTGCTCCGGCTCCTGATCCTGTTCCGGCGGCTGGCGTCTGGCGTCGCGATGGCGCATGGTGGTGATCCTCTCGAACGATGAGCAGAAGATGATGGAGCGTCGAACGTGGAACGGCGAAACGGAAGGGCGAGAATCGCAACCGAGCCTACAATACTGGTTTCGTGATCCAAACGGCCATACCGGCGGACGACCCGGCCAGGGAGTGTGGATGGGAATCGTGTGCTACTGCCCCAACGGGCATCGCGTGAAGGTCAAGGACCGGTTCGCCGGGCTGACCGGACTCTGCCCGCACTGCGGCGCGAAGTTTCGCATCGGCACGGCGGCCACCGGGGCCGCCGGCGGGCCCGCGATGCCGGAACTGCCGCTGGCCCGGTTCGTGCCGCTCGAGCCCGCCATGGTCGCGACGCTGCCCCGGGCCCTTCCCTACGGCACCGCCGCCCGCGCCGCCGCCGAGGCCGCCGCCGCTGCAGAGGCCCACGACATGTTCGAGGCACCCGCCGACACGCCGGCCATCGAACCGGCGCCGCAGCCGCTGCACCAGACGATCGCCGAACGGCCCGATCTCACGTGGTGCATCGCCTACCCCGGCGGCGCGCCCTCGGAGCCCGTGGACGCCGAGACCATGCAGGCCTGGCTCGGAGGCGGGCAGGCAGAGGGAATTGAGTTGGTGTGGCGCGCCGACTGGGCCGACTGGCGGCCGGTGCGGGAGGTGTTTCCCGAGTTTTTTGCGGCCGGCTGACCGGGCATGACGCGGCGCGTGGCCCGGGGGACGCCGCGGGTGTGATACAGTCAGTCGGCGGCCGCTCCGGGCGGACCTGCTCGCACGCGTGACCCGGCCATGATTCCCACCGGTCAGTTTCAGAGGAGACAGCCATGATCTATCGCGATTCGATCAAGCGCGGTTCGTTCCCCGTCGTCGCCCTGTGTTGCGGGCTCGTTTCGGTCGTCGCGTCGCGGCCCGTCGCGGCGCAGGCGGTGGTTGCCGAGGAGACGCGGGCCTACTCGATCGCCGGCGGCTCGCTGTCGCTCGAGGCCCCGGCCGGCTGGAAGCGGGTGCAGCCGAAGTCGGGCATCGTCGAGACGGAGTTCTCGATCCCGTCCGTAGCGGCCGACCTGCCCGCGGGCCGGATGACCGTGATGGGGGCCGGCGGCAGCGTGCAGGCCAACGTGGATCGCTGGTTCGGACAGTTTTCGCAGCCCGACGGCAGCGCGACCAAGGACAAGGCCAGCACCAAGACGCTCAAACTCGCCGGCTG
>JBJTSM010000630.1:0-7976 GCA_046076685.1 Planctomycetia bacterium
GTGTCGTCTGATCCTGGCCGTCGTTTCCCGCTGTTCTCCCGCGGCACCCGCGTTGTTCGCCCACCTTCAGCAGCTGATTCGCGCCGGGCTCCAGCCACTTCTGCCCGGCGGCGGGCTGCGCCGCGACCTGTGGGTCTCGGCCGCCGATGCCGTCGTGTTCAGCGTGATGGTCGGCTGTGGCGAGACCTACATCCCCGCCTTCGCCCTGGCCCTCGGCCTGGGCCCCGTGGCCGCGGGCATGATGGCCAGCGTGCCGGTGCTCGTGGGCGCGATCTTCCAGCTGATCACTCCGTTGGCGGTGGCACGACTGGGCACCAATCGCGGCTGGGTGATCGCCTGCACGACCGTGCAATCGCTCTCCTTCGTACCCTTCGCGGCCTGGGCCATCCGCGGCCATGCCACGCTCGCGGAGCTGCTCGTGGCGGCGAGTGTCTACTGGTCGGCAGGCATGGCGGGCGCGCCGGCCTGGAACACCTGGATGGGCACGCTCATCCCGGAGGGCATGCGGACGGCCTACTTCGCCAACCGCAGCCGCCTGGGACAGTTCGGCGTCTTCATCGGTTTCGTGCTCGGCGGCCTGATGCTGCAGTGGGGTGAGGCCCGCGGCGGCGTGCTCCTCGCGTTCGCCGGCCTGTTCATCGCCGCCGGCATCTGCCGCATCTTCTCGACCATGATGCTCTTGAATTGCCGGGAGTTCACCCGACCGGGCACCACGAGCGTCGGCGAGCGCGCACCGACCGCCGGCACCGCCAGGTCGCTGGCCGGCTGGCTGCACGAACTGGGCCACACGCTGCGGCGAATGGCGGGCTCGCCATCCGGGCCGCTCGTCACCTACCTCTGCTGCCTCGTCTTCACGGCGCAGTTCTGCGCGCCCTACTTCACGCCGTACATGCTGCGCGAACGCGGGTTTTCCTATCACGCCTTCATGCTCGTGGTGGCGACGAGCTTTCTGGCCAAGGCGCTGTTCCTGCCCAGCCTCGGCCGACTGGGATCGCGGATCGGCTCGCTCGGTCTCCTGTGGGCGGGGGGGCTTTCGGTGATCCCGCTGTCACTCTTCTGGCTGCCGTCGGCGGAGATCGGGTATCTCGTGGCCGTGCAGGTGCTCGCGGGCGGCTGCTGGGCCTGCTGGGAGTTGGCGGTGGCGCTGCTCTTCTTCGACGCCGTCCCCCACCGCGACCGCACCGGTGTGATCACCGTGTACAACCTCGGCCTGGCGGTCGCGACCGTCGCGGGGGCGTCCTGCGGCGGGCTCCTGCTGCGGGCCCTCGGAGAGGACAGTCGGGCCTACGTCACGGTCTTCGCCGTGTCGAGCCTGCTGCGGCTGGCCACCGTGCCGCTCTTGCGGCGGGTCAGGCTGCCGGATCGAACACCACGGTGAGCGGCATCAGCCGGCGGGAAACCGCGACTCGTTGGCGATGCTGTCGAGAAAGGTCCGCGCGCGGCCGTAGTCGCTCGCCGGAAAGTTGTCGACGTTGTCTTTCAGTGCCTGGATGAATTTCGAAACGGTCCCCTGGATCTGCTGGAACTGCTCGAACTGCATGCTGCCGCCGGCGGAGGCCCGATCCGCGAACAGCTTGTCGAGTTCATCGCGGTACGGCGCAAACTGCGGCGCGGTGAGTGCCAGCGGATACTGGATGTGGCCGGTGACGGGGTCAAGTTGCGTCGAGCCGAGCCGGGGCGGCATGGCGGCCCGCGCCATGCGGATCGCCTGTTCCTGCGTGACGGGCGGCCCCGCCTCGGCGGCCTGTGCCTCCCGATTGGTTTTCCGCATCTCGAAATAGGTCTCGGTCCACCGCAGGCGGTTCTGCATTTCGAGGGTCTTGGCCTCCTGCCAGTTCTTGGCGGCCTGGGAATTCTCGAGATTCTGGTAGCCCTGGGCCCGCATCATTTCCGACATCCCATAGGCGGCACCTTGGCCGGCCGTGGAGGCATAGCCGCCCCGGTTGAAGCCGAACCCGCCCCACTGGGCCCGGCTGGCCGCGGGCCATGCCACGGCCATGGTGCCGACGGCCAAGGCCACGGTCAGCGGACGGAGTTGGCGGAAGCGGGCACAGGCGGCGGCAAGGCTATCCATGGTCATCCTCGTCGGCTGTCTGGAAAGGGGCGGGAAAACGAAGACCGGAGGGGGAGTACGTCGTATATTGAGGTATTCGTCAGGTGTCGAAAAAGTATAGTCTTCGAACGCCGTCGGCACGACATCGATTTGTTCGTGCCCCGGCGGCGGGTCACCGTCCGCTTGTCGATCCGTCAGGAGTCGGTATGCCACTCGTTTGGGAGCCGTTTGCGATGACGCACATTCCATCGACCGCTTGCTTCGACGTCGCCGGCAGGACACGTGTCCCGGCCGGGCTCGTGGCCTTGTGCATGGCCGCCGTGGCGGGGTGTGCCGATGCCACGCCCCCGAAACCGCAGCCCGCTCGGGCGGTGGCCGCGGCCCCGGCCGCTCCCGCCCGGGCGGAATCGAACGACGCGCCGGCCGGAGCGACCGGGTCTGCCGCAACTCCCGCGAGTGGACAGCAGGCAGCGGCCGACGGCCTTGCGGCCCTCATGCAAAAGCTCGGCGCCGCCTCGGACAAGAACGCCCGCGTGCTCGTCATCGATGACATCGCCGCGCTCGGCCAGCATGCGAAAGGGGCGCTCGACAACCTCGTCCAATGGACCGGCGACGAGGATCCGCGGACCCGTTGGCATGCGGCGCGGGCCATCGGCCTGATCGGCGAGGACGCCCTGTCGGCGTTGCCGACTCTGATCACGCTGCTCAAAGATGCCGACCCCATCGTCGCCACTCAGGCGGCCGCCGCCATCGGCCTGATCCGGGAAGACGACGGACGCAAGGACATGCCCGCTGCGGACGCCCGGGCGTATGCAGCGGCCGTCGATCCGCTCGTCCAGTCGACCACGCATCCCGACCCGCGGGTCCGGCGGGCGGCCGTCCGCGCGCTGCGGCGACTGACGCCCGCGCCCGAGCAGCTCGCGCCGTTGCTGAGCAAACAGCTTTCCGACGCCGATCCTGCGGTGATCATGCCGGCGCTCCACACGCTGGCCGACATGGACGACGACGCCGTGCCGTTTCTGATCGAGGCCCTGGGACAGCCGAAATCGCGTTACTGGGCCACCATCGCGCTGGCCGAGATCGGCCCCGAAGCCGCGCCGGCCGTGGGGCCGCTGACGAAACTGGCCGCCGAGGGAGAGATCGAGGAGCAACTGCAGGCCATCCTCGCCTTGGCGGCGATCGGCCCGTCGGCGGCGACCGCTTCGCCGGTGCTCGCCAAGACGCTCGAGTCGGAGGAAGACACGCTGCGATTCGCCGCCGCCTTCGCGTTGGGCAGCCTGCGGGCACAGGACGCCGATGCGGCGCTCGCAAAAGCGGCCAAAGACGACGACCAGTTCCTGGGGGAGGTCGTGAGTTGGGCGCGGGCGCGGATTCACCCGGATGACAAGGAGCTTGTCGCTGAGGCCGTCAAGCGGCTGCGAACCGGCCTGCACGGCGAGCGGACGACCGAACGCAGTTCGGCCGCGCACGGGCTTTCCGATCTCGCGGAAACGCTCGACGATTCTACCAAGCGAGAACTGGCGGCGGAATTCGCCGACCTGCTCTCTGATCCCGAACCGTCCGTAGGCCTCAGCGGCGGGGCGGCCCTGATCAGGCTCGGGGCTGCGGCCGTGGACACGCTCCGCGGCAGGCTCTCGGACCCAGCGTTGAAGGGCCGCGTGCTGGAGATCCTCGGGGCGATCGGCCCCGCCGCCAAGCCGGCGCTCGACGACATGATCAACGCGCTCGGTGACACCGATCCGTCGATCAGGGGCGACGCCGCCATTGCCATCGCCGCCCTCGGCCCCGATGCCGCCGCCGCCGTGCCGGCGCTCGAAAACATCCTCACCGGCGGCGGTGCCACGCCGGCCACGAAGTATCCAGCAGCCTACGCGCTCGGCCGCATCGGACCGGCCGCGAAGCCGGCGCTCGAAGAGTTGCGGTCGCTGACCACGTCCTCGGACGAGGTGCTGGCCACGGTGGCCGTCTGGGCGGCCCTCAAGATCGACCCGCAGGACGCCGCACTGCTCGAGAAGGCCATTCCCGCCCTCCGCAAGGCGGCCCGCGCCGAGCAGGAAATCGTGCGATTGGAGGCCGTCGTGGCCTTGGGCGACATCGGCCCGGCCGCCGCCTCCGCGATCCCGATCCTGGAACTTGTTTCCGAGGAGGATGCGGCCAAGACGGTGCGGGCGGCTGCGGCCGCGGCGCTGGCGAAGATCAAGGGGCAATAGATTCAGGGTCCAGTCAATCCTCGACCCGTCGCCGTCCGCCCGGAAGCCGGGCAGTCCGGCAAGGTGTGACGGCCCCCCGGACCGGGCTTCAGCGATTCGCCGTCACATGCCGACTGAACCCTCTGGCTGGAGCACGGGCGCCGGCTGGAAGAGGTCACCGGGGCGGAGGGGCGGCAGCGATGGCGAAGTTCGGCCTGTTGCAGAGACTGTGGCTGACCCGGTTCTCACAGCCGGCCAAGGAGCGACCGCTCTACCGGCATGCCCTGAAAACGCCGCCGAAGCGAATCATCGAGTTGGGACTCGGCACGCTCGCGCGAACGGAGCGGCTGCTCGGGCTGGTGCGGGCGGTGCATCCCGGCAGCGACATGCACTACGTCGGGCTCGACCGCTTCGAGGGTCGCCTCCCGGACGACCCGCCGGGGGTGACCCTCAAGCAGGCGCACCAGCGGCTGCACGGCCTGGCTCGCGTGCAACTGGTGCCGGGCAACGTCGACACGTCGCTGTCGAAGCTCTGCAACCATCTGGGCTCGTTCGACCTCGTGCTGATTTCGGCCGACAACGATCCCCGCTACGTCGATCGCTGCTGGTTCTTCATCCAGCGGATCGTCACCCCCCAGACGGCGATCTTCGCCGAGTCGCAGACGGGCGGCGGCGGCGCATGGACGGTGATCCCCAAGGCCCGCGTCGACGAACTGGCCGCGAAGACCGTCCAAAAACGCGCCGCGTGAGGCGGCGCCTGTGCCTCTCACCCGGCAGCACAGTCGATGGAGGCGAGGGGGTCGGCGAACGCTCGAGGAGCAGTACCTTCCGCCGTCGGAGCGGCGGACAAAGCAAGGGGCCGCCCCGGCCCACGCGACGAGACTTTTGCCGCCCCCGAAGCCGGCGCAACACCAGAAGCGGACTCGGCTGGGAAGCCGGTGGCGGGGTCCGGGCAGTCGGGCTACATTGATGTCCTGACCTGCCACCCATCATTTCCCGCCCCTGACGCCCTCCGATGTCCTCCACGCCCCGCACGCTGCTCGACAAGATCTGGGACGCCCACGTCGTCTGCACGCCCCCCGGTGAACTGCCGCTGCTCTACATCGACCGCCATCTCGTGCACGAGGTGACGAGCCCCCAGGCGTTCGAGGGGCTGCGGCTGGCCGGCCGCCGGGTGCGGCGTCCCGAGGCGACCTTCGCCACCCCCGACCACAACATCCCCACCACCGACCGTCGGCTGCCGATCGCCGATCCGGTGTCGAAGCAACAGATCGACACGCTTCGCAACAACTGCCACGAGTTCGGCATCCGCCTGTTCGACCTCGGGGACGCCGACCAGGGAATCGTCCACGTGATCGGCCCGGAACTGGGCATCACCCAGCCCGGCATGACGATCGTCTGTGGCGACAGCCACACCGCCACGCACGGCGCCCTGGGCGCCCTGGCCTTCGGCATCGGCACGAGCGAGGTGGAACACGTGCTCGCCACGCAGACGCTGCGGCAGGCCAAGCCCAAGTCGCTCGAACTGCGGGTCGAGGGCACGCTGCATGCCGGGGTCACGGCGAAGGATCTCGTGCTCTTCCTGATCGGCAAGCTCTCCACCGAAGGGGGCACGGGGCACGTGATCGAATACACGGGCCCATGCATCCGCCGCCTCGGGATGGAGGAGCGGATGACCGTCTGCAACATGTCGATCGAGGCGGGGGCCCGGGCCGGCATGATCGCCCCCGACCAGACCACGTTCGACTATCTGCGGGGCCGTGACTATGCGCCGCGGAATTTCGATCGGGCCGTGACGGAGTGGGAACGCTTCGCGGGCGACGCGAACGCGGTGTTCGACCGGGTCGAGATCTTCCGGGGAGAAGACGTCGTTCCACAGGTGACGTGGGGCACCAATCCGGCCCAGGTGGTCGGGATCGACGCCACCGTTCCCGATCCCTCGAGCTTCCGTGATCCGAATGAACGTGAGAGCGGCAGCCGCGCGCTCGATTACATGGGCCTCCAGGGGGGCACGAAGATCGTCGACATCCCGCTCGACCGCGTCTTCATCGGCTCCTGCACGAACAGCCGGATCGAAGACCTGCGGGCCGCGGCCAGTGTCGTGCGCGGCTACCGGGTGGCCTCGAACGTGCACGCGATGGTGGTGCCGGGCAGTGGCCGCGTGAAGCGGCAGGCGGAGCAGGAGGGGCTCGACCGCGTGTTCCAGGACGCCGGCTTCGAATGGCGGGAGGCCGGCTGCAGCATGTGCCTCGGGATGAACCCCGACACCCTCACGCCCGGCCAGCGTTGCGCCTCCACGAGCAACCGCAACTTCGAAGGCCGGCAGGGCAAGGGGGGCCGCACGCACCTCGTGTCGCCGGCCATGGCCGCCGCGGCCGCCGTCACCGGTCACTTTACCGACATCCGCCACTGGACCTATCGCTGAGCGACGCCGTCATCCCATGCAACCCTTCATCACCCACTCCGGCATCGTGGCCCGACTCGACCGGGCCAACGTCGACACCGACCAGATCATCCCCAAGCAGTTCCTCAAGCGGATCGAACGGACCGGCTTCGGCCAGTTCCTGTTCTTCGACTGGCGGTTCCTCGCCGACGGCCGGCCGAACCCCGAATTCGAACTCAACCAGCCCCTGGTCGCGGGCGCGAGCGTGCTGCTGGCCCGGCGGAACTTCGGCTGTGGTTCGAGCCGCGAGCATGCCCCCTGGGCGCTTGCCGACTACGGCTTCAAGGTGGTGATCGCCCCGACCTTCGCCGACATTTTCTTCAACAACTGCTTCCAGAACGGCATGCTTCCGATCCGCCTGGCAGAGGAGGATGTCGATGAACTCTTCCGCCGGGCCGGAGCGGCCGAATCCGGCGGCAAACCGTATCGGCTCCATGTCGATCTCCGGGCCTGCACGGTCGCCGACGATGCCGGATTCAGCCGGACGTTCACGGTCGATCCGTTTCGGCGGAGGTGCCTGCTCGAGGGCCTCGACGACATCGGCCTTTCGCTCCAGCACGCCGACAAGATCGCCGCCTGGGAGGCGGCCCACGCCATCGCGGCCGGGGAGTGAACCGGTCATGGGCATGCTTTCAGGGCGGCGTCCGGGTCGGCGGCTCTCGCGCGGCGCGGCAGCCTCGCTGGCGTCGGTCCTCATCTGCTGCGCGTGCTCGGCCACCGCGGCGCCGGCGGATGCGAGGCGAGCCGATCTCATCACGGACATGCCGGCGGCCGGCGATCTGGCGGCGCCGGCGAACGGCCAGATGCTCTACGTCCTTGACGAAGCCCGCGGCGAGGTCGTGGCAGTCGACCCGTTCGAGCCGACGAAGCGCCGGCGGGCCGTGACGCCCCGCGACGGCGGCGGCCTGGTCGCAATCGGCTGCATCGACACGAGCATGCTCGCGGTCCTGTGCCGCACCGGCGACGGCTGGTCTCTGGAGACGCACCGGATCCAGCCCGACACGGCCGCGGATCACGACAAGCCGGCGCAAACCGTGACGATCGGCAAGGCCGCGGGCGACGCCGGTACGGCGTCGCCCGCGGTCGAAACATCCGCACGCAGGCCATCCTGGGACGGAATGCCGTCTCTCGCGGTCAGCCCTTCCCGCGACTGGCTGGGAGTCGTCGGCCTGCCGTCCCCGCTCCCCGCGGTATTGCGGGCTCCGATCGCCGGCTCGCGGATCGGCGGCCTGTCGGCCCGATCGTGCCCGGGCCTCCCCGCGGGCCTGCGGCCCGCCGTGGCCACCATCAG
>JBJTSM010000631.1:0-10412 GCA_046076685.1 Planctomycetia bacterium
TCACGGCCGCGACGTGCTCGCCCCCCTCGCCGCGCGATTGCTCGATGGCCTCGCCCCCGAATCGCTGGGCGAGCCGGTCGACCGGCTTGCCAGCCTGCCGTGGCCCGAGCCGGTGGAAACGCCCGCGGGAATCCAGGGCGAGGTGATCCACGTCGACGCCTTCGGCAACCTGGTGACGAACCTGCCCGCGTCGCTCCTGCCGCGGCTCCATGCCGCCGGCCGGCTCCGCGTGGGCGATCACGAGATCACGACGCTCGTGCAGACCTACGGCGAGGCGGCCGCCGGTACGGCCGTGGCCCTCGTCGGCTCGCAGGGCTTCATCGAGGCCGCCGTCGTGGAGGGCCGCGCCGACGCACGGCTCCAAGCCCGCATCGGCACGCCGGTCATCATTCCTACGTCGGCCCGCGCTTCCTGACGGCCCACGCGATGATCACCGCGGCTGCATGAGCAGTTGCTGAACGAACGGCAGCCGCACGCCGCCGGCGCGGTCATAGCGTGTCTGCAGGTCGGCGAGCTGCGCCGGCGTGGGGGCCGTGCCGTAGAGTTGGCGAAATACGTCGGTGACGTAGAGATCGCGGTTCGACCGCTGCCGCTCGAAGTATTCGGAACTGCTGAGGATGCCGGCCTGCACGTCGGTGAGCGACTTTCCCTGCTGCAGATCGGCCAGCCAGACCTCGGTCTCGTACGGCCGCGGCGGACGCCCGAGGTAGGTCTGGATCCACTGCTGGATCTGCGCCGCCGGAGCCACCGCATTCGCCGCGGGTGCCGCCTGCTGGGCCAGCACGAGATCGACCCGCTGCTCCCGATCGAGCGAGGGAACCGCGACCGGCAAAACGGTCTGCAGGAGCACCCGGCCGCCATCCTCCACGCGGGCATCGACCGCATAGCGGTGCGCCGGCGTGGCCGCCGGAGGATCGAGCCGATAGGAGACCGGAAAGCCCCGCGCGACCGGCAATTGCCCCTGCGTGAGCGCCACGTCGCGCCACTGCGGCTCGGTGATGTCGAGCAGCCGCACGGTGATCACTGCGGTCGACGGCACCTGCACGCCCTGTGCGGTCGTCAGCACGCCGGTGATGGCCCGCGACGTGGAGCCGAACTGGGCCGGCGTCAGCAGGAGCGTGCCCGTCCGGCCGTTGCGGACGAGCAACGGCACCTGGCCGTTCGGCGCCACGCGACGGGAGACCTCGTCCCCCACGTCGTAGAGCTTGTCGCCGACGAGCCCGACCTGATAGCCGCCCACGGTGACGATCGTGTCGCCCGACTGCAGGCCGGCCGATTGGGCCACCGACCCCTGGTTCACGCTGACGACCTCGACGCCCGTGGCCGTGTTGCGGGCCATGATGCCGAGCGGATAGGACGCGGGCCGGGGGCTTGCGGCGACGCTGTATCCCGCGGGGGTCACGGCGACGGATGCATCACGATTCCGCGCATCGGCGGTCTGCGCCGCCCCCAGCCGCGGCGCCACGACCAGGCACGCGACGAAGAAACCCACGAGCCACCACATCGGCCGCACGGCCGACGCACACGATCCATCGATGCTTGAGTGCATGCCTCGAACCCTGTTGCAAAAACCTTCCGACCCGAAGACCCCGAAACCGAAGACCGCTACCGTGCCATCGACCAGCCGAGCAGTTCCTGCTGGGCATGGATTTCACCGCGGGTGAGCGGCAGAAGCCCGTCCTTCACCACGTCCAACTGCCCCGAATAGCTCAGCACGTAGGCCATGAACTCCTTGAGCTGGCCGGGCATGGCGCCGTCCTTCGGCACCGCCACCGCCAGGAAGAGCGGACGGCAATCGGGCGTGCGATCAGACCCGACGACGGCGTCGGCCAGCGGCGCCGCGTTGACGGGAATCGACAGCGGCAGTTTTTTCACCCCGGGCCAGTGGGCATGCTCGTCACCGACGAGCCCCAGCCCGCCCTTGTCGGCCGCGACCGCCTCGGCGAGTTCGGCCTCCGTCTTGTGCTCGGTGACCGACAACTGGCAGGAGATGGCCCCGGTGAGCAGGCGATCCATGTGCCAGCGGGTGCCCGAGCCGAGCCCCCGGCCATGGACACGAATCGGCACCTGCTTCCACTCGGCGTTGCCATTGAGGCTATCCCAGTGGGTTGCCGCCTGGCCCTCGGCACCGACGGCCGCCGGACGCAGGATGCCTGTTTCGGGCGACCAGGGCAGCCGGTCGACCGGATTGGAGGCGTGGACGATCCAGACGAGCCGGTCGAAGGCCGCGACCACGACGATCAGCCGCCTGTCGCCCTGCTTGCCCCACGCCGCCTTGTCGGCCTCGCTCACCGGCCGGCTCAACAGGGCGACATCGGCCTTGCCCTCGAGGAGCGCCTGCCAGCCGGCCTCCGAGGTGCCGCTCGCCACGGAGCACTCGACGTCGGGGTGCAGCCGATGGAAGCCGTCCG
The DNA here is from genome assembly GCA_046076685.1 of Planctomycetia bacterium. Taxonomy (GTDB): domain Bacteria; phylum Planctomycetota; class Planctomycetia; order Pirellulales; family UBA1268; genus CAMCQY01. The sequence goes on from JBJTSM010000631.1 coordinate 2,412, forward strand.
CCCAGTGCGCCGCCGCCTGCTGCAACGTGCTCGAACCGGCCAGGCGGATCGAGCCGGGCGCGGTTTCCTTGGGGTGATAGGCCATCGTGGCCAGCTCGGCCAACGGATTCGCCGGCGCATCCACGGCCGCCGGCTGGGCACACACGACCCCGCCGCCCACGACGAGCAGCCACGACAACGCCGCCACGATCGGCCGACAGAATCTTTTCATGCGAAAGGCCTCCGAGAACGGACGGGAGCTTACGCCATCGCCGCGCCATCCGAAAAGCTCAGTATCGCCGCGGATTTCCACGGGAAAGCATGCCCAGGCCGCGACTCACTGCACGACCGACTTGCTGCCCTCGGTGGAGCCGCCGATCGGGGCCCCCTCGGGCATCGGCCGGCAGGCCGTGGGGACCCGCAGCCGATGCAGTTCCTCGCGGACCGCGCGGTAGGTGTCGAAGCTGTCGGGGTAGCACCAGAGCGTCACCGTCGTCTCGGGCGTCACGGCGCCGAGCACGTCGCGAAACCGCGACCGGGCCGCCAGCGCCTCCTCCTTCGTCTCGCCGCCGCCCGTACCCACCGGCCGCACCACCCACTCGCGCGACCGGATGAGCACCTGCCCGCGGGCCTGGTCGATCTTCGCCTCGATCACGTAGTCGAGCGAAAACCCCTGCACCGGGCCGACCGATTCGATCCGCGACGCCATCGCGGCGATCGAGCCGGAATGCCGCCGCGTCTGCGACTTGGCCAGCTCGAAGAGATCCTCGATCGGAATGAAGGCGATCCGTCCCTCGGCGACGCGGAAATGAATCTCCTCGCCGGTGACGGTGCGGCCGACGGGAGTGGGATAGGCCAACACCTCTTTCGTGGTCGCCGGAGCATGGGCCAAGCCCTCGGCCTCGAGCGTGCACCGCTCGATCTCGGCCTCCAATTCCTTGCGCCTGGCCGAGGCCTCGGCGGCCTGGACCTGCGCACTGTCGGTCTCCTGCTTGCGGCGATCGATCTCCACCCGCGCGGCAGACACCGCCGTGGCGAGATGGAGCCGGGCCTCCGCTGCGAAGGCGGCCGCCGTCGCGACCGTGCGGCTCTGGGCGGCGAGTTCCTCGACCTCGCTCTCGGCGAGCGCGACCTTCTGATCGAGCAGCTCGACCTCCTCTTCCAGGCTCTCCACGGAGCGATTCACGGCGGAGGATTGCGCCGTCGGCGCGTTCAGCACGATCTGCTGCACGCGGCCGCCCACCACCATCACGAGGATGATGAGGATGCCGACGATGTTGGTGACGACGTCGAGGAACGAATCCTGGCCGGCGGAGCTGATGTCTTCTGGCTTGGGACGGGGCATCTCTCGAACTCCACGGTTCAACGGGCCGGCACGAACGAAGTGGCCCGTTCGATCGGGGGCAGGGGACGGATCTCGTCGCGGCCGTCGTTCGACCGCGTGTCGAGTCCGCTGTCGGCGAGCAGCCGTTCGAGATCCTCGCGGCGCGACCTGCCGTCGGCCGTCTCGGAAAGCACGAGTTGCGGCTTCCAATACATGCGGTCACCGGCGATGCCCCAGCGATTCACCCGAGCGTGCACGGCGGCGACGAGCGGATCGATCGCCGCGGCGGTGTCGCCGGGAACGGGGATGCGGGTTTCCACGCGCCGGCCCGTGTCGTCGATCAGCCGGAATTCGTGGAGGGAGCATTCGACACGGATCGGCCGCGTGAGCGGGATCGGACGATCCTGCGTGGCGAGACTGGCCCAGTTGCTGCCGCGCGACTGGGCCAGCGACACGGAGGCCGATGAGGCCCCCGCCGCGCCCGCCTGTCCGCCACCGCCGCCGGGCTGCACGAGCCCCGGCATGGCGGGGCCGCTGCCGCCGCCCGCTGCGCCGCCGCCTTGGTTCGAGCCGGCCGCAGAGCCGGTCGCAGAGCCCGCCGATCCGCCCGATCGGCCGCCCGCGGCCCCCGATCCGGCCGCAGCCGACGATCCACCCGCGGCCGCCAGACCACCGCTTCCGGCCATGCCGGCACCTGCCTCAGTTCCAGGGCCGGCCCCGGTGCCGGCCGCGGCAAGGCTTCCCGCCTGAGTTCCACCAGCGGGACCCGTGCCACCGCCGGCCGTAAACCGCGAGCCGCCCTTCGAGCGAGTGCCGCCGGCCGCCCCGCCGGCCGCCCCGTCGGCCTGCCCGTCGCCGGCACCACCGGCATCATCGAAGCCGTCCGCTCCTCCACCGGAGGCCACGGTGCCGCGGAACGAACCGCCCCGCTGGCCGCTGCCGGTGCCGTTGCCCGTCCCGGCGTCTCCGGAACCGGACCCGAAGCCTGAGCCGCCCCCCGTTCCCCCGCCGCCCGGAGTTCCGCCCGCCTGCTGTCCGTTCGCCCAGTCCCATCGCGACTGGTCACCGAGCACGCTGGGGCCTCCCTCGGCCACGACCCCGCCTCGCGTCGTCGCCGCCCGATACTGCCGCGGCTGCTTGACGGGCCGCGCCGGCCGCACCTCCGCGAGCCAGGCGAGCCGCGCCCGCGACTCCTCGATCGCCCGCTTCTCGACCTGGGCCAGCATCGGGTCGGCCGGCGGAAAGGTGAGCGTCCAGTCCTCGTCGATCAGTTGGTAGCCGAAATCGCTGCCCCACGACTGAATGGCCTCGCGGGCCGCGTAGTAGGCGAGCACCCCAGAGGGCCGCACGAGCAGCAGCGGATACGGCTGCACCGCCGGATCGCTCGTGCCCCCCTGTCCGGCGACGACGTGCTCCCGCGCCGCCCGGAGGGCGCTGGCCAACGGATTGCCGGGGCCTGGCGGCCCCTCGAAGTCACCCGGACTCAGCCGGATCCCCTCCGGCTGCAGGAAGACGCCGTCGCCGCAGCATTCAATATAGAGCGGTCGGCGGTGCGTGCCCTGCCGGCCCTCGTAGGGAACCACCGCATAGGCAGGCGGCTTCGAATCGCGGCTCGCGCGGGCCTTGTCGAGCGACTCCCGCGCGCTGGTCAGCCGCGTCTCGAGCCCGCGGAGCGTCTCCTCGTCGGTGCCGAGCGTGCCCGCCTGCGAAACGAGCGCCGCCGCCGTCCGCTCGAGCTTCGCGAGCTCATCCTGCAGGGCCCGGGTGTTCTCTTCCACGCCCGCCAACTGCATCCGCGCCTGCGCGAGTTCCTCGGCCGTCCGCTCGCGGACACCGGCCAGCTGTTCCCGTCGCCAGGCGAGGCTGTCCCGGGCGAGTTCCAGTTCCCGCGTGAGTTCCTCGCGGTCGTGGGCCGCCTCGGCCGTCTCGCCCTGCTTCGCCGACCGGCTGAACAGGACGAGCAGCACCAGGAGCGCCCCCATCGTGCAGAGGAGGACGGCCAGGAACGGAAACAGCGAGATCGTGGGCCCGGCGATGGATGCTTTGCGGCTCATGCAGCCTTTCCGGTGCGACGGACGGGCTGCAACTCGACGCGGCGAGACTCGCCGGACACGTCGCCGGCCCGCGCGGCCAGCAGTTGCACCGCCGCGGCCAGCGTCGCCAGCGTCTCGTCGAACCGTCCGGTCGCCGCGAGGGTGTTCAGGTTGGCATCGAGCGAACGCTCGAGCGACGCGATGTCGCGGGTGGCCTCGACCACCTTGCCCAGGAGCGCCGTCTGGTCGGCGATGCTGCCGTGATGATGCTCCAGGCCGCGCACCGCGGCCGAAAGCGATTCCGCCGCGTGCGTCCAGCGATCCTCGCGACGGGAGAGCAGGCTTTCATGGGCGGCGACCAGCGAGTCGCTCCAGCGGGCCAGCGTGCCGTCGAGCGACTCGGAGAGCGATTCGCTGAACGTGCGGCCCGCCTCGTCGAGCACCTTGGACAGGCTGCCGGCCGCGGTCCGTTCGAGCGCCCGCCACGACTGCTCCTGCGCCTCGATCAGCTTGGCCGAACTGCGGCTCACGGTATCGCTCAGGCGGGCGACCGCCAGGGTCGCACCGCCGTCGCCGGCCAGCGACTGAAAGCGGCCGGCCAGCGCGGCCCAGGCCGCCGCGTCCACCTCGCCGAGGAGAGCCTGCTCGTAGCGATCGATGATGAACTGCATGAACATCAGCACCATCGACAGGCCGAGGGCCGTCGCCGTGGTGTCGAACGCCGTGCCGAGACCGGCCACCACGCCCGAAATGTTCTCCAACTGGGTCGGCGACAGACACGCGATCGCCACGGTGATTCCGATCACGGTGCCGAGGAAGCCCATGATCGGAATCGCCCAGATGACGAATCGCACGAGCCCGTAGCCCTGGGCGGCGCGGGCCGCGTCGAGGTCGGAGAGGTACTTGAGGTGATCCTCCAGCTTGTCGGCCGAGCCGGTGCGGACGACCAGATCGAGCGCCTCGCGCAGCCTCCGCACGAGGTAGCCCGACGCGGCTTGCCCGGCCTCACCGGCGGCGGCATCGAGCCCCTCGGCCAGGGCGGCCGCATCGGCCGGATTCTGGCCACCTTCGGGGATCGGCTCGAGCCAGCTTCGGTCGACGTGCCGCCGCTGTTTCGCGAAATCGGCGGCCATCAGCACGAGCGACGCGAGACCGACACAGAACATCACCACTTCCACGTATTCGACCCAGTGCCCCGCCAGGTAGCGGACCACGGTGGCATCGGTGACCACGCCGCCATGAATGAGGGCGAAGAAGCAGAAGGCAATCGCTCCGCCCCAGAGCAGGGGCGAGCGGAGCAGGAAGGTGGCGAGTGAATTGAGCTTCGACACGTGGATGGTCCTCCGAGACGCCGGTAAGCTGTGGTGCCGGAACGCGAGGCGGTGCCGACGTGTCTTCTCCATCGGTAGGGTTTGCCCGACCGATTGAATCGAAACATCCGGCAACCCGAAAGACAGGATGCAACCAGATCGCCCAGGCAAGCCAGGCAAGCCAGGAGAGCTCGTCGGAGACGGAGGCGAAGGGGTCGGCGAAGTGCGTTGCTTGCCACAAATCTCCGGCCGCAAATAGACTCTGGGAACGGCCGGGGCAGGCTTCGCTTTCCCCTTGGCCGGGCCCTCGCCGAACTCCCCGGGAACCCCATGCAAACTCCCTCGAATTCACCTCGCTCGACTCCACTGCCGTGGCTCACCACGGCCGCGATCCTGCTGGGGTGCGCCGCGGTGCTCGCCCGCGGCGGTCTGGCGGCGCAGCGGGCCGCCAGGCAGCCGCCGATGGCCGCCGCGGATCAGCAAGGGCCCCTCTGGACGCTTGCCACCCCCCTCGACGACGGGCGGCAGATGCTTCTGCTGGTCGATCAGCAGAACCGGGCCCTGGCGATCTACCACGTCGATCCGGCCAGCGGCACGCTCACTCTGAAGAGCACCAGGGACGTCCGCTGGGATCTGATGGTGGAGGACTTCAACGCCCAGGAGCCGAAACCGTCCGCACTGAGGAACATGCTGGGCAAGATGCCGGACGTGCCGAAATGACGGGCCAATACGGTCCTGTCGGGAATGCCGGCTGGGCACGCGTTTGCCGGCAGCAGTGGACCCTTATAATGGAAGCGTCGACATGAGAGAGTGACGTCAGCGTCGCCCTACATTCCGAAGGCACCATGGCCGGTAAATTTCTGCCGCTCGACGAAGCCGCCCGCCACCTCGGCGTGACCCTGGACGAGATTCACCGTCTCGTCGACCGGAAAAGGCTGTTTCCGCTTCGTGACGGGACGACGCTCAAGTTCAAGATCGACGAACTCGATCGCCTGGCCGCCGCGGGAATCGAAGAAGCCCCGCCCTCGGGCTTGTCGCTCGAACTCGAACTGGCCGACGAGGAGCCCGCTCCTGCGGCCGGGACGTTCAACATCGAACTCGATAAAGTCCAGCCCCCGGCCCCCGCCGTCGCACCGGCACAAGCCGACGATATCGCGTTGGCTGACAACATCGCGATGCCGGGTGGCTCTGTCGCCTCGGGCTCTCAGGTTCAGGCCGACAGCCTCGTTCTCGGCGGCAGCGGATCGCTGGCCGGAGATCTGCAGATCGATTTGAAGGGTGAAAGCGGAGCGGGCCCGACGATTTTCGCCGATGATGCGCCCGGTCAAGACGACCTCGCCATGACCATGCTGGCCACGGGCGATGCGATCGGGCTCGACGCGATGGAACTCGATCTCGACTCGATCGTGGGACTCTCGTCGCCGGCGGCCACCCAGCAGGGCTCCGCACCCCAGCCGTCTGCGGCGGCGAACGCCGACGACTCGGGCACCCTCGCCATCGATCTCTCCGACATCGGCGGCGGTTCGAAGGTCAGCCGTGCCACCGGCTCGAATGTGGCGGGATCGCTGGTGCTCGGCTCGGACATCGACCCCGCGGGCATCTCCGGTTCCATCACGAATGCGGGGGCCGCCCTGTCCGGGGCCTTGGACAGCGGTCTGTCGCTCGAGGACGGCGATGCTGCGGTTTCGGGCATCGATCTGGGGCCCCTCGACGACGGGGCGCTCGCCGACGGCGGCGCCACCGCTCTGGCGGGAGAAGAGTTCGACTTGGGCTCGCTCGGCGATGATGAGGAGAGCGCCTCGGTCGTCGCCGTGGAACCGGAGTCGGGCGACTCCAGTTTCTTCGCGACAGGCGAAGGAGAGAGTTCCGAATTCACCAACGACATTCCCCTGTCGGCCGAGGTCTCGCAAGACGTCGGTGGTTTCGCGACGGGAGCCGTCGTCGCCGACACGAAGTTCAACGTCTGGCAGATCTCGGGATTGGTCTGCTGCTCCCTGCTGCTGCTCGCCGGGGGCTTCGTGATGTTCGACCTGATGCGAACCATCGGCAGCCCCGGGGACCTGAGCCTCTCCAGCCCGCTCCTGAATCCCCTGTCCAGCGCCTTCGGCTGGCGCTAGACCACACCCGCATTCGGTGGACTACCGGCTTCGGGACGGCGGCGGTCGACTTTCCGCCGGCCTGCTACCATACAGGGATGAAACCGACTCCGCGTTCCTGCATGGTCTGGGCGGTGATCGCAGGGCTGATCGTCTCCTGCCGCCCCGCCGCCGAGATCCAGCCGACAGATATTCGGACCTACACCGCGCCGCGGCCCGCCGCTCCTGCCGCGCAGACGGCCGGCCCCACCGCCCGACCTGCGAGCGGGCCGCTGCCGTCCGCCCCTGCGGGAAGCCCTGCGCTCACCTACGATCTGCCCGAAGGCTGGCAGGACAAGGGAGCCAGTGGGATGCGGCTGGCCACGCTTCGGACGGGACCGGACACCGACGCTGACGCGGCGGAAATCACGATCATCCCGGCATCCGGCTCGCTCGACGGCAACGCCACCCGCTGGCAGGAGCAACTCACGCCAGGGGCCAGCCCGGATCGTGTCGCCCAGGCCATCGAGCGGGCGGAAAAGCTGCCGGTCAACGGCACCGAGGCCACGATCCTGCTGCTGACCGACGACGCGACGGAAAATCGCCAGGCCATTCTTGCCGCGATGATCCCGCTCGATGGTTCGACATCGCTGTTCGTGAAGTTCAAGGGCCCTGCCGCACTGGCCGACACCCTCCGCGAGCCTTTCACGGCGTTCGTCCGCTCGATTCGCTGGAAGTGACGCCGGCGGCCCCGGCCCGGCCCCGCCGACACCTCTTCCGCCACACCACCGCACGGAACCCAACACCATGGCCACCGGCAGTCTCCCCTCCCACGGCTTCGCTGCGACGCTGCGGTCCCCGACCCGATCCGCGAGCCGCGTGGAAGGCTCGACGGCATGGCGGGCCCTGCGGGCAGCCGGTTCGCTGAAGGTCACGGTGGTGATGTTCCTCGCCGGCATCTTCCTGCTCTTCGTCGGCACGCTCGCCCAAGACGAGAAGAACCTGCCGGAGGTGAAGCAGGACTATTTCAACAGCTGGATCGCGCAGGTGCCGTTCTCGGACTTTTTCCCCGTGACGATCTTCGGCCCCTCGACGCTCACCGGCTGGTTTCCCTTTCCGGGCGGCGCCACGATCGGCCTGGTGCTCCTCGTCAACCTGATCGCCGCAAAACTGACCAGGTTTCACGTTCACGCCACCGGCACCCGCCTGCTCCTCGGCACGCTCGTGTCGATCGCAGGCGGACTGTTGACGTTGCTCGTGATCCTGAGCGGCCACTACGC
>JBJTSM010000632.1:0-2151 GCA_046076685.1 Planctomycetia bacterium
GCCACCGCGGAGAGCGTGCTGCCGCTGCAGGGGCAGATCACCATGCCGGCGGTGAGGTGCGAGCCGCTGGCGATCGGCGCCATCAGGTTCTTGTGGTGGAAATAGCGGAGGCGATCGAGCGGGGGGAGGCCCGGGGTCGGCCGGCCGGCCCCGAGCAGCGTTTCCGGCTCGAACCGGTCGAGGTCGATCCGCACGCCCGTTTCCTCGAGGATCACCGCCTGCCCCGACGGGCTGATCGAGAGGTGTACCTCGCGTCCCGCGTCGAGGAGCGCCTGCAAGAGCCGCACGGCGTAGGGGGCTCCTGAGGCGCCGGTGATGCCGACCACGAGTGGCAGCGAAGAGGACGCGTGGGCGGACATGGCGGCTTTCACGAGGCGCGGGTGGCGATGGAGAGCGTGGCGATGCCGAACGTGAGCGGCACCATCTCGACCCGCGGGAATCCGGCTGCCCGCACGAGCGCGGCCAGGGCCTCTCCGGAGGGAAACGCCTCCACGCTCTGGTTCAAATAGGTGTAGGCGTCGGACGCGTTGCGGGCCACGGTGTTGCCGATGAAGGGCAGCACGCGGCGGAAATACCAGAGGTAGCCGGCGCGGATCAGGCGATTCCGCGGCAGCGAGAATTCCAGGATCGCCAGCCTGCCGCCGGGCTTGCACACACGGGCCATCTCCGCGAGGCCGCGGGAGGTGTCGGCTATGTTCCGCAGGCCGAACGCCACGGTGACCAGGTCGAACGTGGCGTCGGGGAAGGGCAGGGCCATCGCGTCGGCCTCGATCCACTCGATCGCCGCACCGGACTGCGCCGACTTCTCGATGCCGCGGTCGAGCATCGGCCGGCAGAAGTCGGAGGCGACCACCCGCACGTCGGCACCGCACTTCGCCCGGTAGGCGAGCGCCAGGTCGCCCGTGCCGGTGCAGACGTCGAGCATCGCGCCGCTCCGCGGCGGGGCTGCCCGCGAAACCGTCACGTGCCGCCACCAGACGTCGATGCCGCCCGACAGGAGGCGGTTGACCAGGTCGTAGCGGGGGGCGATCTCGGCGAACATGCCGCGGACCCGGCTGCCGCTCTTGTCCACGGGGGCCGCCTTCTCGACGAAGCTACGCGGGTCGACAGGGGCCGGCGCCTGCCCTATGGTGACCGCTTCCTGATTCGCCACGCTTCCTCCTGCCATCTCCACCGGCCGCATGCACATGCACTGGCACTGCCACGAACTGTTCAATCGTATGCCGCAGGGGGCGGTTGCGGGAGGGATCGCGGTCGTGATCGACGTCCTGCGGGCCTCCACGACGATCATTTCGGCCCTGGCGCACCGGGCGGTCGGCGTGCGGCCGGTGCCGACGGTCGACCAGGCCCGGGCCCTCGCGGCCGCCGATCCCGGCCGCTCCGGTAGCCCCGATCACTCCCGCATCCTGCTGGGGGGCGAGCGTGGCGGCCTGCGGATCGACGGCTTCGACCTCGGCAACTCCCCGCTCGAATACTCGAGCGACCGGGTGGCCGGCCGGCGGATCGTGATCACGACGACCAATGGCACGGCCGCGCTTGACGCCGCCCTGCCCGCGACCGAGGTGCTCATCGGGGCGATCGTGAACCGCACCGCCGTGGCGGCGCGGGCGAGGTCGCTCGCCGCGGTGCACGGCGCGACGTCGATCCATCTGGTCTGTGCCGGCACCGACGGGGAGATCACGGAGGAGGATCTGCTGGCGGCCGGCGCGATCCTCGATGCGGCGGGCCGCCTGCCCGGCGCTGATCGCGACACGCTCGACGCCGCCGCGACCGCCGCCCTGGAGCGGTTCCGCGGCGTGGTGCATGGTGCCGGCGATCATTCGAGCGCCGACGCGGCCGCCGCGATCACCGCGGCGTTTGCCACGTCGCGGGGCGGCCGCCATCTCGTCGCCCTCGGCATGCAGGCGGATCTGCCGGCGGCCGCCGCGATCGACAGCCTCGCGCTCGTGCCCCGGCTCGTTCGCGGCTCGAGCGGCCAGGGGGCCGAAGCGGGCTGGCTGCATGCCGACGCCTGAGATTCCGTCTGATGTGGACCCGGCCGCGGCGGGCTTACTACACTCGCCCGACCCGGGCATGATGGTCCAATCCATCATCCAAGCCCGAAGCGCCAGCGAGGGACGGCATGGCCGAGCATCCTGCGGACGTCCCTCG
>JBJTSM010000633.1:0-4694 GCA_046076685.1 Planctomycetia bacterium
GGCAGGCAACCGGAGCAGTCGAGCGGGCGGGCACGCAGGATTCGGGAGGCGAATCGGCCCGTCGCGGAGGCCGCGGCGCAGCGCCCTAGCCTAGTCTCTCGGGCCACGCCAGGCTCCGGCACCGCCCAGCGCGCAATCGCCACCACCAACCACCGGCGGGGGTATCCCCCCCGCCGTTGCCCCCCGCGGGGTAGGCTGGAGGGGGGCGACGTCACCCGGCTGCTCGAGCACGTCACCGCATGGGGGCTCCGCGAGGGTCGGCTCAAGCGTGGCGACCGCATTTTATTGGTGGCGGGTATCGGTTTTGGCACCGGCGGGCACAATATGGCCCTCGTCCACGAAGTGTGAGTCATCAGGAGCAGACGATGAAGAAGAAGTGCGTGCTGGCGTATTCGGGCGGTCTCGACACCTCGGTGATCCTCGGGTGGCTCATCGAGCAGGGCTATGAGGTGATCGCGGTTTACGTCGATCTTGGGCAGCCCTGCGAGGATCGCGAGGCGACGCTCGCCAAGGCGCGGACCTGCGGCGCGTCGAAGGCGATGATCGTGGACGTGCGCGAGGAGCTGTGTCGCGATTTCGCGTTCCCCGCCATGCAGTGGCAGGCCCGCTACGAGGGCACCTACCTGCTCGGCACCTCGATCGCGCGGCCGTTGATCAGCAAGGTCTGCGTGGAGATCGCCCACGCGGAGGGCGCCACCGTCTACGCCCACGGCGCGACCGGCAAGGGCAACGACCAGTGCCGGTTCCAGCTCGCCGCCGAGGCCCTCGACCCGACGATCAAGGTGCTCGCCCCGTGGCGGATCGCCGAGTTCCGCGGCCGCTTCCCGGGCCGCAAGGAGCTGATCGAATTCTGCGAGGCGAAAAACATCCCGGTGAAGGCGTCCAAGGGGAAGCCGTACAGCTCCGACGAGAACTGCCTGCACACGAGCTACGAGGCCGGCCTGCTCGAGGAACTCACGACCGACGGCTTCGGGCTCGTCGACTTCGGGATGACGGTGTCGCCGCAGGCGGCTCCCGACACGCCGGAGACGGTGCGGATCGATTTCGAGTCGGGCGTGCCGGTGCGGGTGAACGGGCGGGCGCTCAAGTCTCACGAGATGGTCCTGGCCCTCAACGAGATCGGCGGCCGCCACGGGATCGGCCGGACCGACATCGTGGAAAACCGCCTCGTGGGCATGAAGAGCCGCGGCGTCTACGAGGCGCCGGGAATGACGCTGCTCTACGAGGCCCATCGGCTGGTCGAGCAGATGACGCTCGATCGCGATCTCGTGCACCTGCGCGACCGGCTCTCTCCCGAGGTGGCGGAGATGGTGTATTACGGCTTCTGGTACGTCGCGAAGATGGATGCGCTCATGGCGTTCATCCATGAGGCGCAGAAGCCCGTCACCGGCACCGTCGAACTGAACCTCTACAAGGGCAACATGCTGGTGAAGAGCCGGCAGAGTGAACAGAGCCTGTACGACGCGGCGATCGCGTCGATGGAGGGCTGCGGGTCCACCTACGACCAGACCGACGCCGAGGGCTTCCTGCGGATCCTCGGCCTGCCCTCGCGGGTGCAGGGACACGTGCGTCCACGTGGCGGGTGATGCGGCTTCCTCCCATCAGCGCCCTGCCGGGCATGCTCTGGCTCTGCGCCCGAATCGACGCGCGGCGGCCGGCCTCGTGGATCGCCTTGGCGATCGGGGCCTGGATCGGTGGCTGGGCCAGCGGGGGGCCGGCGTGGTGGCCGGCCTGGTGGGCCGGCACGTCGCCAGCGGCAACGCAGATCGGTGGCGGCATGGCGCTCGTGTCGGCCGCCCTGGCGGCGGCCGCGGCGGTCGGCGACCTGCCGCTCGACCTCATCGCGCCCCGCCGGTCGCGTGTCTGGGCCGGCGTGTGGGCCTGTGAACGGACGCTCTGGCCGCTGGTCGGTCTGCTCGTCGGCGGGCTCACCGCGGGCTCGTCTCCATCGTTCCTCGGGGGTATGGCCGGTGGGCTCGTCGGTTTGCCGTTGGCCGCCTTGATGCTGGCGACCGGGCGGTCGCTCGGCGCCACGGCGGCCGGTGCCGCGAGCCTGACGATCGTCGTCGCCTCGGCGAGTGCCGCGGCCTACGCGTCCGGAGCCGCGCGGGCGGAGAGTTTCGGCCTCGGCTGCGGCGTCGCCGTCTGGCTCGCGCTCGGCGGGCTGGCGTGGGGATGGCCGCGGACGTCGGCGGCGACGGTCAATCTCGCGTCCGCGTCGTCTGACCGGTCGGCCCGCGGCAGGAGCGACGTCCTCTCCGTCGATCCCCTGCCCTCGAGCGGTCCGCTGCGGCGGATCCTGGTGCGGCTGGCGATGGTCACGGCGCTCGTCGCCATGGCCGGCTGGCTCGGCGTCGCCAACGTCGACGTGGCGGGCCGGGCCCACAACGGTCACGCTGGTCGCGACGCACATGCCGAGCAGGTCGGTCAGGCGACGGTGGCCTGGGCCGTGCTCTCCGCGGCCTGTTTTCTCGGCCTTGCCGTGCCGCAGGCGACGCTTCTGGACGGAACCGCCGGCGTGGGCGGCTGGGAGCGTCTCCTCGGCACCGCGGCCCGCAGCCGGCGAGCCGAGGCCGGTTTGCCGTTCGCGCGGCGCAGCCGCGCTTCGCTTCCGCTCGGCAGAGCGCGGTTTGCGGGCGGCGTCGCCCTCACGCAGGCGGCGATCCTCGGCTGGCCGGCGGTTCTGTGCGCCGTGCTGTCGGTGCCCGCGCCGGCCAGAGCCGCGTTGCCCCTGGCCATCGTGATCGGCCTGCTTGTGGCAGCGGGCCTGCTGGTGACCGCCGTCGCCGTCGGCGCGGCCGTCGGTGCTTCGCGGGAGACGGTGTTCGCCGCCGTGCTGGCCGGTGTCGTCGTCGCCGGGACGGCTCTCTTGCCATCTCCTCCAGCTTCACCAGGCCCTGTGGTGTCGCGCGCCGCGCCGGCAGACTGGGGTGCTTTGTGTTCCGGTCGAGGGCCCGGTCAGCGAACCTTCGCGGGTTGTGTCGAGAAATCCTGTCCGGAAGAACGATAGAAGGGAAGTCGTGCCGATCGTGCGGATGGTATCAATCCGCGCTGCCACATCTCGAGGAGTTTTTTCGTGGACGGAATCAGCTGCCACCAACCGAACGCTCTCCTGCGCCGCGCCGCGGCCGCGGTGACCGTCGCCTTGTTCTCGGTCGTGTCGGGCCTGCTCGGGCCGACGGGCATGGCCGCCGCCGACGGCAGCTTTCCGCCGAGCGAGAAGGTTTTTCCCGCCACGACCAGGGGATGGGTGAGCATCTCCCACGGGCCCGAATTCCGCCAGCGGTTCAACCGCACCCAGTACGGCCAGCTGCTCAAGGATCCGAACATGAAGCCGTTCATCGAGAGCGTGCGGAAGCAGTTCGAAAACTCGAACAGCGGCCGCCTCGGGCGGTTGGGCCTCACGCTCGACGACCTGCTGGAGGTCGCCGGCGGCGAGTATGCGCTGGGCGCGGTCGAGTCGCCGGCCGGCAAACTGGCCACCGTCGTGCTGGTGGACACCACCGGGCACGATGCCGAGGCGCGTGCCCTGGTCGAGAAAATGAACCAGCGCATGCTCGAGCAGAAGGGCACGAAGGTCGCCGTGAACGACGGCGGTGGGCTTGCCGTGTATCAGCTGCCCGCGGCGGACAACGCCGCCGGGGCCGCCGAGTCGCGGGTCGCCTTCGCGCTGTCCGGCCGAACGCTCGTCGTCGGGGACGATCCCGCCCTGATCACGCAGGTGATCGGCACGCTCGGCCAGGGCCGAGGCGACTGCGTCGGCTCGCTGCCGGCCTTCACGTCCGTCATGAGCCGCTGCCAGGGCCAGGTGCCGGCGACCACGGCGGCGGTCCGCTGGTATGTCGACCCGCTGCCGTTCGCCAAGGCCTATCAGGCCACGAACCCGCCGCGCGAGAAGCGCAAGGGACCCGATTACGTGGCGATCCTCGGCCGACAGGGCTTCGACGCGGTGAAAGCCGCCGGCGGGCTCTTGGTGTTCGACGATGGCGGGCACGCATTGCGGCACCACACCATGGTCTACGCGCCTCCGCTCTCCGGCAGGCAGCCCTTCGCGGCCGACCGGTTCGATCGCGGCGCCCGCATCCTCCAGTTTCCCGACGTCGCATCGCTCGTGCCGCAGCCATGGGTGCCGCGGGACGTCTCCGGTTGGACGGCGCTGCAGTTCGATCTCCGCAATGCGTTCGTCAGCGTCGAATCGCTCGTGGACGACATCGTCGGCGAAAAGGGCGTCTATGACGACGTGATCGCCTCGGTGAAGGAGGATCCGGATGGTCCCCAGATCGACCTGGAGAAGGATCTCGTGTCCTGCCTGGGCAGCCGCGTGACGCTCGTCACCGACCATGCCACGCCGCTGGACACCGACAGTGAGCGGCTCGTGATCGCCGTGGAGGCGGTCGATCCGGAACGCGTCGCCGCCACCGTCGCCAAGAGCATGTCGATCGATCCCGACATGGCGAAGATCGACGTGCAGGGGCACGTGGCGTGGGAGCTGATCGACCGATCGACGGCGATCCCGCAGCTGGAGGTCGAGCTGCCCGGCGGCGCCGTGCCGCATGCCGACCACGACGACGACGCGCATCGCCGCCGCGCGAAGCTCCGGGAACGCGAGGAGAAGCTGCTGCCCCACTCCGTCGTCTGCGTGGCCCACGGGTATCTCTTCGTGGCTTCGCACCGTGACATTCTCGAGCGGGTGC
>JBJTSM010000634.1:0-9583 GCA_046076685.1 Planctomycetia bacterium
CCGAGGCGTGGGAGGAACTCTGTCGCGAGGCGATCCCGCGGCTGGCTCCCACCGTCGCATCGCTGCTCCCCGCCGCACGGAGTTGGGCAGCTGGGGCGGCGGAATGGGACGCCGTGAGCACGTCGCCAGATGGCGAATTGCTCGTGCTCGCGGAATGCAAGGCGGCCGCCCAAGGGCTCGACACGCGGTCGCTTCGTCGGATCATCGCCGCGACGGAGGCGAAACAGCCCCCCGTCACACGCAGGCGCCCGCGGCGGGTGGAGCGATGGGTGTGTGCACCGGTGTTTTCCGGCCCGCGGCCGCGGCTGCCGCCGCATGTGCGGTTGATCGACGGCCGCGATGTGCTGGCGGCGCTCTCGTCGCGGGAGTGACGAGCGGAAAATGATTCCGTGAAAATACGCCCGGCTGGACTCGAACCAGCGACCCTGGGATTAGAAATTTGAGGGGGAACGATTTCGCGACTCCCGAAGAAACCACGAAATCGACCGTTAATGGTTACCAGCCAACGATTTCCGAGAGCGTATTGGGTTTCGTCCGCACCGTGAGTTTCACCATCCAAGAGACGGAAAAAGGTAACGCCGCCGGATGCAGGTGGTTTCGAGAAACCCGCTCCGGATGCCCGGGCCACTCCTCCAGAGGCTCACGAGTCGCTCATCAGCCGGAACACCGTTGTCGAATTACCATTGACCGGGCTATCCTTCGGTCCCCCGCCGGGCCCCGCGATGCTCCCCCCGGTTGAAGAACTCGTCCATGCGACCGCTGATCGGAATTCGCCCATGGGGCCGGATACAGGTCGAGTTAAACCAGCGAACGCTGGCCGGCTCGATCGGACGGCAAGCCGGGAACGCCCCGCGGACACCTTCGCTGATGCTCGTACCGACTCCCCCGCCGGGGTGCAGCGGGAGAGTCGATTCCTACTACCACTTCCTTTTCGATCTCCTGTTGCCGCTATGCCGGCTCCTCGCACGCGTCGATCCCGCTGCAAGGGTCGCGATTCCGCCGGTCGGCCCGTTCACGAGTCGGATCCTCGACCTGTTCGGCGAACGTGTGGCGATCCTCGAGCCGGATGACGCTCCTGCCGATGCCCCACGCCTGCCGCTCTTCGGCATGAATCCTCAGGGCGTTGCGATCGACCGCCGATGGCTCTCGGAGTTCCGCCGGTTCGTCTTCGATAGGTATCGGATCGCCGAAGTGGAGCGCCCCAATCTGGTCGTGCTCGTCGAGCGTGTGCCTCCGGACCCGTACTATCGCCTGCGCGGCCAGGGCATACTCGCCACCTCCGGGGCGACTCGGCGCTCGCTCGTCAACCACGCCGAAGTGCGGTCTCTTCTCGAGGGACTGACGCGACCGGAGTGTCGGTTCCGCAACGTGCAACTCGAGCACATGGACTTCGCGGAGCAACTCGAGACATTCGCACGCGCCGCCCTCGTGATCGGCCAGCATGGCGCCGGCCTCGCGAATGCGGTATGGATGCGACCCGGCAGCGGCATCGTCGAACTCTCGTCGGAAAGCCCCGATAACTTCTTGCGGCTCGCGCGATTGGGCGGTCACCGGTTCGCCCGCTTCGAAACGGGCGAGGATCACGCGACCGTCAACGTGGAGCGGCTCGCTACGTGGCTCCGCCGGGAGCCGACCGTGCGAGAAATCCTTGCCTGATCGCCGCGCCGCACGCGGCACTTTAGAAACGGCTTTCACAGCAATACACTCAGGGGACCGGGCACGGCGACCAAGCCGACCGCCGTTCGAGCGAGGCACGTCCTCCACGATTGCCCAGTCGAGGGCATGCTGACTCAAGGCACATGATGGTGGGACGCCTTCGAGGATTTTGCTCCGCAGTGGCGTCGCGACATGTCGCAGCAATCCAGACCATTGGTTTCGCCAATCCATGAATACCAGCACACTGCGGCGAGTCCTGGTCGCGGTCTCGCGCGCCTACGTCTTCGTGGCTTGCGTCGGACTGAGTGCGGCACTCTTGCTGGCTTTGGTGGACGCCCTCTCGGGCGGGCCCCGCGAGAGTTTTTCAGGAAAACTGCGGTCTGTTCCTTACTACTCCGACAAGCCCTGGACCGAACAGTTCATCCGCGATCAGGACCAGATCGGGCTAGCGCGAGTGCGCTACGCACCGTTCACGGTGTGGCGACGCCCTCCCTATCAGAGCGAAACCGTCAACATCGACGCGGACGGCCTGCGGGTCATACCGGGGGCGGACCGCAACACGTCGAGCCCGAAGATATGGTTTTTTGGTGGCTCCACCATGTGGGGCACCGACAGTCCCGACTCTGGCACGATACCAGCGCAGTTCTGCACGATCGCAACCCAGGAGCTGCACACTCCCCTCTGTGTGCGAAACTTTGGCGAATCGGCGTGGGTCTCAACCCAATCAATGATCGCACTCATCCAGCAACTCCAGCGAGGAAACGTTCCCGAGGTGGTGATCTTTTATCACGGGGCCAACGATCTCTTGTGGGCCTTCAACAATTCGCAGCCGTATCAGCACGCCGCGTTTCAACGGATCGCGTCACAAATGAATCGCACGGGTCGCGGCAGGGGACGACAAGGCCTCGTACAACGCGATTTCTCCGATCTTCTCGCGTTCATCGCCCCGGGCGTCAAGGCTCGATGGGACAAGGCTCGATTCTCCGGGGGATGGCCACAAGATGATTCGCCAGATGCACTCGCCCGCTTGGCTCGGGAGACCGTGGACGTGTGCCTGACAAACCACCGGATCGTGCAGTCACTCGCGGAAGACTTCGGATTTGAGGCCCGTTTCTTCTGGCAGCCCTCCCTGATGTACGACCGCAAGCCCTTGGCGGCCGCTGAACAGGACATGCTACGGCAGGCCGGCCGGTGGGGCACGACGTTCCGTGGTTTTGCCTCTGCGGCGAACGCATGCGTCGCAGCCAACCTGACATCCGAGTTTGTCGATCTCTCGAATTGTTTCAGCGGTTGCGAGGACCAACTCTACACGGACATCGGCCACGTGACTCCAGAGGCAAACGCATTGATCGCCCGAGAGATCTTCGAGGTAGTCCGCCCTAGACTGGAGGCCGGTGGCCGCCGCCCAACCCCAAGGCGGGAGTAGCCCATCTCCGTCAGAACAGCGTGTAGATGAAGGGCGCCATCGCGGATCCTGAAAGCATGGCGAGCACGCCCAGGAGCAGGAGCACGATGAGGATCGGTGCCAGCCACCACTTCTTATTGTGGCCGAGGAATGTCCAGAACTCGGCGATCAGGCCTGGCTGCCTTGTGCTAGCCGCCTGCTCGAAGTCTTGATGTTCGTCTTGGCTCATGATGTCTCCTGTTCGGTGTGTGATTTACGCCGGGCTCAGAATTGACGGAAGTACGTGCGAGAGTGTGAGTGGGGCGATCGCGTTTCCCAGTGCGATGTAGCGCACTTCTTATTTGTTCGTAGCCGCACACCGAGAGGATCACGGCCCAGGAGCCGGAATATGAGTCCGAGCGGCGTGAACATGCCGAAGAACAAGATCGCGAGCGTTATTCGCGAGACGAGCCAGCCTAGCGGAAACACGAGAATCATCCAGCCGACGAATAGCGTTCGCAGCCGCATCGGCGCAACGAAACCGAGGATGCATGCGACAGCCGCGGCGAGCACTAGGGCCATACCGATGATCGGCCGGTCGCGCACCAACGCTTCTCGGCAGCCAAGGCCACCGCAGAAGAGGACCAGCAGCCCGGCGAATTGGCGCAGTACACGGGGCGAAGGGTGCCATGGGATGTCAGACAGTTGCATCTGTAACCTTGTCGCGTGAATCGCATGTGCAAAGGCGTGGTGCCGATGCCTCTGGAGTCATCGATACCACGAATCATCGCTGTGAGTGCGAGGCTTTCTAATCAGGGTCAAACCGGGCCAGATGCCGTGCGCGGGCGTTAGCGAGAAGGCTTTTGTCCTGGTCCTGCTTGAGCAGGACACAATCCTCGAGAACCAGGGCGTCCATGTCGGTCGCCGTGAAGCAGCAGCACGCATCCTCGGGCGTGCACACAATCGGCTCGCCTCGGATGTTGAAACTCGTGTTCGTGACCACCGGACAGCCGGTGATGGCCTCGAAAGCCTTCAGAAGCTGAAAGTATTTCGGGTTGCGATGCGCGTCGACAGTCTGGATGCGGGCGCTGTAGTCGACGTGCGTCACGGCCGGAATGGTTGAACGGATAACATTGACTCGACGAAACAGGTCCGGATCCGAATCCATCCGCTGGCCCATGTCGGGAGTCAGAGGCACGCGGCGTTCTTCTCGCACCGGGGCGACCAGAAGCATCGAGGGACTCTCTTGACCTTCGGAAAGCTCGAACCAGTCGGAAGCGCGATGCGCAAGGACGCTGGGAGCAAAGGGACGAAATGACTCACGAAACTTGATTTGCAGGTTCATTCGGGACTGCATGTCGGGCCGCCGCGGATCCCCCAGAATGCTCCTCGCACCCAGTGCACGCGGCCCGAACTCCATCCGCCCCTGAAACCACCCCATGACGTTTCCCTCGGCGAGAAGGCGGGCGGCGCGGGCCACGAGATCGGATTCGTCAGGATAGCGTCGGTACCGCAGTCCGACGGCATCGAGATGGCAGCGCACGGACTCCGAAGTGAAGGACGGCCCCAGGAAGCCACCCTGCATGGAGTCAGTTGCTACCGGCTGGCGGGACTTCCCCAGCAACTGATGCCAGACGAGCAATGCTGCGCCGATGGCGCCGCCGGCGTCACCGGCGGCGGGCTGGATCCAGATTGACTTGAAAGGCCCTTCGCGAAGCAGCCGCCCATTCCCAACGCAGTTGAGCGCTACGCCGCCGGCCATAACGAGATTGTCCACGCCTCCGCAGTGCGCGTGTGCGAACCTGGCGCATCGCAGCATGATCTCTTCCGTCACCTCCTGGATCGAGGCGGCGATGTCCATTTCCCGCTGAGTGAGAACCGACTCAGGCTTTCGCGGCGGACCACCAAAAAGTGCATGGAATTTCCGCGATGTCATCGTCAAGCCCTGGCAGTAGTTGAAGTACGACTGATCCAGGCGAAAGGAACCGTCGTCCCGGATATCGATCAGGTGCTCGCGGATGGCGTCTGCGTAGCGGGGCTGACCATAGGGAGCGAGCCCCATCAGCTTGTACTCGCCGGAATTCACCCGGAAACCGGTGTAGAACGTGAACGCGGAATACAGGAGGCCGAGGGAATGCGGAAACCGCATCTGGTGGGACAACTCGATGCGGTTGCCGCGGCCGACACCGACGCTCGTCGTGGCCCATTCGCCTACGCCATCCAGCGTGAGGATCGCAGCCTCTTCGTACGGGGAGGGATAGAACGCGCTGGCGGCGTGCGACTCGTGGTGTTCCGGGAAAATAATTCGGCGCCCGTACGCATTGCCCAGTCCCGCGCGGATTTCCCGACTCAGATGGAGCTTCTGCCGGAGCCAGATGGGAATGGCTTGTGCGAAGGAGCCAAAGCCGGCCGGTGCGAATGACAAGTACGTCTCCAGAAGCCGTTCGAACTTCAGAATCGGCTTCTCATAGAAAGCGACGTAGTCGAGCTGCCCCGGTTCGAGGCCGGCTTGGGCCAGGCAGTAGTGGATCGCATGCGTGGGGAATCGCTGGTCGTGCTTGACCCGTGTGAACCGCTCCTCCTGGGCGGCGGCCAGAATACGCCCGTCAACGACTATCGCAGCAGCAGAGTCGTGATAAAATGCGGAGATGCCGATGATGGAGGACATGGTGAAGCCATGATAACCTCGTTGGACTGCCAGCAACGCCCATGCACGATCACCAGCCGCCACGAGGCGAAAATCACGCATCAGGTGCACGTCTTTGGGGCCGGCGGGGTGGGCAGCGCCGCTGCTTGCCCAAAGCCATGCTCTTTCGAACTGTGTCACTCGTCGGTTCGTTGCTTGTGTGCCTCTTGGCATTCGAACTGGTGGCGCGAATGGCCCTGACGCGGCCAACCATGCACTTGGGCGTGGAAATGTGGAAGTACGCAAAGAGCTTAAAGCTGCGCGATGTGGACCCGGAGGTGGGGCATCGCCACCGTCCGAACGCCCAGCGAATCCTGATGGGTGTCGACGTACGGACCAACTCGCTCGGGCTGCGCGACGTGGAGCGGCAACGAGACAAGCCCGCCGCTACCTACCGCATTCTCGTGCTCGGTGATTCGATCACATTCGGATGGGGAGTGGCGTTCGAGAAGACATTTTGCCAATTGGTCGAATCTTCCTTGAATACCGATCCCCCGATTCCGGGTTGCCGCTTCGAAGTGCTGAACGCTGGGGTCGGCAACCTCAACACGGCGATGGAAGTTGCGTACCTCAAGCACGCGGGCGTGCATCTGCAGCCCGACCTCGTGCTTCTCGCGTGGTTCATCAACGATGCGGAACCGCCACCCGTGCCGAGGCGTGGCTGGCTGGCCCGGCATTCGTATGCCTACGTGTGGCTTGACTCTGCAAGTGATTCCGCCATGCGTCGCTTGATCGGCCGACAAGACTACCGTGACTACTACACGGGGCTGTATCGTGATGAAAATCCTGGGTGGACGAGATGTAAGCACGCCTTGCGGGACCTGGCCGCCGTCTGCCGGGATCGAGGTATTCCCTGCCGCGTGCTCATGATTCCGGAATTGCACTCGCTGGGCAGCGCATACGAGTTCAGAGACGTGCACGACGCTGTCCGAAGAGTATGTAGGCAGGCAGGCCTGCCGGTTCTGGACCTGCTCGAAGCCTTGCCAGCTGTCGCGGACGCGCGACGCTATTGGGTGTCGCCCGACGACGCGCATCCCAACGCGGAAGCAAACGATTTATTGGCCCGTGCCATCGACAGCGACGTGCGTCGGGCGCTCCATTTCGGAAATGTGTATCCGCCGTCCCCCAATGAATGAGTCACATAGGGGGCAAAGAGACACCCGATCGCCCTCTTAACACGTCAAGAGTTGAAGAAGGCATGCCAACTCAAAATATACGATGACGGAGCTTTCACGACATCTCGATCAACACTCCGGTCTGTGGGGGATGACGGCGTACTTCAACCCAATCGGCTATCGGCGGCGACTGGACAACTACCGCCTATTCCGCGCGCATCTCTCCATTCCATTGGTGACCGTGGAACTGGGGCTCGACGGCCACTACGACCTCGGGGAAGCGGATGCCGACATCCTGATCCGCTGCGATGCGTGCGACATACTGTGGCAGCGGGAGAGAATGCTCAACCTCGCACTGGCGGCCGTGCCGGGCGACTGCGACAAGATCGCCCGCTTGGATTGCGACGTGATCTTCGAGGACCCTTCGTGGTCAATTCGCGCCTCCCGCGAGCTCGATGATCACGTGTTCGTCCAGTTGTTCACCGAGGCCTACGACCAGCCTCGGGGCGCAATTCCCGGGATGCCAGGATTTCCAGACCATGCGCGGGCCTGGGAGGGTTTCGCAAACCTCTGGCGAAGCAAGCAAAACCCGGCACTCATCGACCGCCGCATCCAGGCCGCAGGAACGCGATCGCGATGCGCCATGGGAATGGCATGGGCGTTTCGCCGTGAGTTGCACGCCGATGTCGACATCTACGACACCTGCATCCTCGGCGGAGCCGAGCACGCCATGCTCGCCGCCGCCTGCGGGCTTCCGGACATCGTCGTCGACTACCAACGTATGGGAGCAGGGCGCAGTCGGAACTACCTCGACTGGGCCGCCCGGTTTCACCGCCTGGTCGACGGTACCTTCGGCGTCGTGCAGGGCAGGATCGCGCACCTATGGCATGGCGACATCGAGCATCGTGGCTATGCAACGCGGTACAAAGATTTCGCCATATTCGACTTCGACCCCGTGCGCGACCTCGCGATCAACGAATCCGGTGCCTGGCGGTGGGCGAGCCATGATGTCAAAATGAGGAACTACGTGCGGGACTACTTTGCCTCCAGACGGGAAGACGGGTGAATCCATCGAACCGCCGCATTCGCACGCCGTGCTTGGTGCCCACTCGAACTCGATCTGGGCGATCACCGCCTACTTCAATCCCGCCGGGTATCGCAGAAGACTGCTGAACTACCGCGTCTTCCATCAGCACCTCGGCGTTCCGCTCTTGACCGTCGAGTTGGGCTTCGGGGGGCGGTATGACCTGGCTTCCGGGGACGCGACCAAGCTGGTGCAGGTTCCAGGCGGAGATGTGCTCTGGCAAAAGGAGCGGTTGCTGAACATTGCGATCGCCAGCCTGCCGCCACAGGTGACAAAGGTCGTGTGGCTGGACTGCGACGTCCTGTTCGAACAGGAAGGGTGGTCGCAGCGAGCCGCGGCATTGCTCGATGATTATCCCATGGTGCAAGTCTTTTCCGAACTCGTTCGACTGCCACGACAGGAATCACCTGGCTTTCCAATCGCGCTCTCGGGAATCGAGACGCGGCCGTCACTCTGCAGCCTCGTCTCGTCCGCCACGGACCTGCGGACGGTGTGCCGAAGCGCTCCCAAACTGCCCGGGCGCCTGTTTCCGGGCCCCATTGGTTTCGGGTGGGCGTTTCGCCGCAGCCTCTTTCAACAGCGAGGCCTCTACGACGTGGATATTCTCGGCGGCGGTGACGTTTCACTTCTGGCCGCCTTGTCCGGTTGTTATGATATCGCGATCGATGCCCATCGATTGAACGACCGGGCGCAGACACATTTCCTGCGGTGGGCTGAGCCTGTGCACGAGGAGGTGGACCAGCGGGTCACCTGCGTGCCTGCCCGGATATTCCATCTCTGGCATGGCGACCTTGGGGATCGCGGATACGAAACACGGTACGAGGCCTTGAGCCGTTTTCTGTTCGACCCGGAAAAAGATCTCGTGCTCGACGAACACCGCGTCTGGCGCTGGGCTTCGCCAAAACAAGAGATGCATCGGTACGCCTCCGAGTACTTTCGGCGGCGGCGAGAGGACGGCTGAAGACCCGTTGCCTGCCTCGATGTTGCGTTAAACTCATTTTTCCAAATTCAGCGTTTCGCAATGCCTTCATGCCGCACCTCGATCATTGCGTCCAAGGCGTCTCCAATGTCCTTCCAGGCGATTCCTCGCGATGTTGCGGCCCTGCTCGCCCGCCAGTGTCAGGATCTCGAGGAGATCGTTCCGATCACGGGCTTGGCGGGCAAGCCCCTTGATGACGGCGCCACCTTTCGGGTGAAGTTTCGCAGCGGCGCTTTGGCTAAGGCGAGGTTGTGGCCAACCAGCGAAGATCTCAGCTATCAGCGGGACGCACTCAGCCGCCTCCCACCGGATCGATTTCCGAGGATTCAGGCAGCTGAGTCACGAGCGAGTCTCGAGCAGTGGTTCGATGGCGAATCGCTCGACGGCACAGGCACCACTGCGGACAGGCTTCTCGAGAGTGGCCGCTTGCTCGGGTTGGTTCATGAGACACGCGCTCCCGAGTACGATGCACCGCACTGCCTGCGGAGCACGCGGGAGTGCGTACAACGACTCGAGTCACAACTTTATCAACTGGTGTCTCGACGGATCATCGATGAGTCTTTGGCGGCAGAGGTCTGGAAACGCGCGAACGAACAGAGACCCGAGTACGCGCACCATGGACTGACGCATCGCGACTTCTGCGGAGAGAATCTGGTTGTATACCGGGGCAAGGTGTGTT
>JBJTSM010000635.1:0-4569 GCA_046076685.1 Planctomycetia bacterium
GCCGTGGGCGCTCGGCAGCCTGCCTGCCGAGGCCGCCGGCCGCGGCCCGCTTGAACTCGCCGCGGCCTACGCCCTTCTCGCCGCGCTCTTTGCAGCGTGGCATGTGTGGCACTCATGGCGTGCATGGCTCAACGTGCCCAAACCGGCTCAGGGCGACCGGTAGTCCGTGCTCAACTCGCCCAAGCCGGCTCCTGGGGCACGGGGCACCCGAAGCCTCCGTTCCCGTAGGACAGGATGTCCGCAGCGAGCGTCAGCCGAGAGGGTACAGGCAGCCCCGGGCCGGATTGGGCCAGTGCGATTTACTCGAGCCCGTAGGCGCCCGCCATCGGGATGTCGAGGCCCGTGCGGCTGGCGAACTGGGTCCGCGACAGGAACCGCGGCTCGAGGTTGAACGTCACGCCCACGTTGTTGCGGCTGTAGTCGACGTTGAAACCGAACGTCATCAGGAACGACTCGCCGATCCGCACGAGCTGGAAGTTCTGACCGATGTTCATCCCCTTGAGGTTGAGCGCCGTGCCGAAGGAGCTCGCCCACTTGGGGCTCATCCGATAGGTGTAGGAGCCGGTCAGCACGCTGGCCTCGATCGGGCCGCCAAACTCGTTGAAGCCGATGTAGAAGCTGCCGCGGGGCGTGCGGTTCAAGAGCGCGCCGAACGTGTAGAGCTGCTGGCCGCCGGTGAAGAAGTCGACGTCGGCCGTCGACAAAAGCGTGGTGCGGTCGCCCACGTGCCAGCGGAAGTCGTACTGCCAGAGCCCCATCGTCTGGCCGAAGTTCTGGCTGTTCGTCGGGAAGAGCTCGCCGTCGACGTCGAACACGATCCAATCGATGATCCGCCGGTTGCCCATCGGGCCGCGCTTCGTCTGCCACCGCTGCCGGGCCCCGAGCCGGAAGACCGTGAGGTAGTTGGCGATCTCCGTCGGCCCGGTCACCCAGCCGCCCAGGCCGCGGCGGACCGCGTAGGTCCGCGGGTCGTACTTGTTGCTCGGGCCGAACACGAAGGGGTTCTGGAGCGGCGTGGCCTGCCCCGGAATCGCGCCGTAATCCCAGTAGGGGATGTTGCGGCGGTACTGGTTGATCGTGTCGTCGTCGATCTGGTCGTAGAGTGGGAACTGCTGGATGCTCTGCGTGCTGTTGGCGTAGGAGAACTCCGCCTCCCACACCACCTTGTGGGCCAGGCCGTGCACGTTCCACAGCTGGCTCTCCACGCTGTCGTCGCTCGTCCACATCGGCAGCGTCGAGCGGATGCCCACCTGGCCGTAGGCCCGGTCGATCGGCGACTGGGTGAGATCCTGCCCCCAGTGGGCCAGTTCGCCGAGCGCGTAGGGCACGATCTTCACCGCCCCCGCCTGGAACGGCAGGTCGATCTCGTGCCGCGTCGCCAGCCGCTCGCCGATGACGTTGTTTTCGTACGGCAGCGTCGTCCAGATGTTGCGGCCCTGCCCCACGGTCGGCGTCTGCGGCAGGTTCTGCCGGACGTATGACACGCCCGAGTGCTGGTACCACGTCAACGAGTCCTGCAGGAGGGGCTGCCCCAGCCAGTAGTGGTCGAGCCGCGGCCACCACTCGCTCTGCGTGAAGAACGGGTTCACCCGCACGCTCGTGAGGAGCCGCAGCTCGCGGTTTTCGATCGGCCGACGGAGGTCGAGCCAGGTCCGCTGCTCGTAGCCTTCCTCCCACTCCGCCTCGTAATACTCCTCGAGGAAGTTCATGTCGCTGATCCAGCCGGCCGTGCCCCGGGCCTGCCAGCCGCCGAAGAAGCTCTCGGTCGATCCGCCGAGATCCTGCCGGTGCCGCCAGAACGAGCGGCCGCGGAACGTGCGGTTGGGGAACCCGGGATAGGTGAAATCGCGGCGGTAGAGGCCGAGGTTGTCACGTCCCACGTCGCCGATGAACCAGGCATCGAGATCGCCGCTGGCGGGGCCGCCGTAGCCGAGGAAGTCGGGACGGTTATAGAGCAGCGACGTGCCGCCGCCGGGCCCGCGGAGGCTGAGATAGTCGACGTCGAAGTCCCAGTCGACGCCGTCCGGCGGCCGCCGCCAGCCGAATACCTGGAAGGCGTCCCAGCTGGTGAGCAGCTGCGTGCCGAAGATGCGGTCGTTCTTGATCTGGGCGTTGTTGATGTAGAAGGTGGGCTTCTTCGCGTTGGTCGCGAGCACCGGCCACCAGAGCACCGGCACGCCGCCGAGCGTGACGGTGTTGCCGCGGCTGGTGATGAACTGCTGGTGCTCGACCGCCGGCTCGCCCGTGGCCGGGTCGATGGCCCGCTGGCCGTTGGGGCCGGCCAGCGGCACCTGCTCGTCGGTGAATTCGAGCTCGCGTGACCGGAACTCCCAGCTCGGCACGCCCAGCCGGCTCGAGGTGAGACCCGTCTGCTGGGCGACGAACCGGCTGCGGTCCACCTGTCGCAGCACGTCGGCCCGCAGCCGCACGATGCCGGAATAGTTGTCGACCGGCGTGAGCACCGTGGCGCCGGTGATCACGCCGCTTGACCGTGGCACGTCGTAGAACATGCTCATCGCCTCGACCACCCGCTGCCCCTGCCGGAAGATGACGTTACCCTCCATGTAGAGTTCCAACGGCACGTCGGCGGCCTGCGCGGCGTTGCCATCGAGGTCGGGCTGGGACTGCCCGCGGGTCCAGATCACGAGCCGGTCGGCGGAGATGTCGAGCGGGCCGGCCGGGTCGACGCCGTCCACGACGAGGTTCACCCCCGACGTGATCACCGCCACCCACTCGTTCCCCGCCGGGCTCGGAAACCAGCGGATGTTGAGCGGCACGCTCGACCGCGGGAAGGCCCGCAGCCGCCGCGCGGTCGTGGCGGTGCTCACCTGCGGCACCGGGGCCGCGCCGAACTCGCTGAACTGGGCCCGCTGGATCGGCTCCTCCGCGGCCGTCTCCTCGTCCGCGTTGTACGCCACCGGCACGACGCGGTCGGCGGGCGCCTCGTAGATCGGCGGCGTTCCGGCGGCGGGCACGATGCTGGCGAACTCGAGCGTCGGCTCGCCCAGCATCCAGAACCGTCCCGTCCAGCGGGGACCGCGGACCGTCGTCGCAGCGGCCGCATCGCCCGCCTTTCCCGTCCGCACCGCCACGTTGCCCGCCATCCGCACGAGCACGCCGCGGACGGCCGGCGGCTGAGGCTGTCCGTCGTCGTCGCCGATGGCGGCGTCATCTGCGGACGCAGGCTCCTGCTCGATCCAGACCACCGCCTCGTGCGCCGTCGCCTCGGTCGCTCCCTGCCCGATGCTGACGCCGCCCGTCAGGTGCCAGACGTCGTAGGACCCTTCGGTCCATCGCGAAGCCTGCGTGGCGTGAATCGTGACCCGCTCACGCGGATCGGCCGATGGCACCTCGATCCGTCCCGCCTCGGCGATGGCGGCCGCGAGGCCGCGTGCCGGCAACGAGGCCAGCGCGCCGGCGGTGGCGGCTTCCTTGAGGGGCTGAGCCGCGACGGTTTCCTGTGCCCAGACACGCGCGAGCCCCATGTGCATCGCCGCGCACGTCACCGCGCACGCCACCCACCACCGCGCTCGGCGGTGAGGAGGCGCAGCCCACCGTCGCGACGGGCACGAGGCCCGCCGGCGCGAAGGCGCAGCGGTGGCGTGGTGACTGGGAAAACGCACGCTTGAATCGGGGTCTCTGGAGGTGAAAACGGGCCGGGCCGCAAAAAGC
The DNA here is from genome assembly GCA_046076685.1 of Planctomycetia bacterium. Taxonomy (GTDB): domain Bacteria; phylum Planctomycetota; class Planctomycetia; order Pirellulales; family UBA1268; genus CAMCQY01. The sequence continues at coordinate 3,673 of JBJTSM010000635.1, forward strand.
GCGGGACTATAGGAGTGCCCGCGCGGAGGGGTCAAGGCGTTGCGGCCGCCGGACCGGCTCCACAAGTCGTGGCCGGAAAAGGGGTTATCGATGGCCGGGCGACCGCTTCGGACAGGCCGTGCGCAGGTCGCCGCCGGCCGGCCGCCGAGCATCCACCCGAAGCAGGCTCGGGCCGCTCGGGGCAGCCTGGGAAATCCGGGCGACGGCCACGCCGTCAAGACGTGCAACCTGCAGCCTCGCGTGATCATCCCAGACTGCCATCCCGGCGTGGCGGTACCATACTTCTCCCGACGCTCTGGATTGCTCCGTCCCCGGCCTTCGGGTTGGTCGCCCGCGTCCGCCCCACCCTGCCCTTCTCTGCACGCCCCGCCATTCGGCCGTCTCCGCCAGCCTCCCCCGCCTCGTCCCTCCCCCGCCTCGCGAGAGCCGATCCATGCCTGCGGTTGCCGACCGTGTCGCCGCGTTGCTCGTGCGCCACCGGAATCTTCTGGCCGTCGTCGCGGTGGTGATGACAATCCTCTCCGTCGCGGAATCGCGGCGGCTCGAGTTCTCCCGCTCCATCGACACGATGTTCGACCGCGCCGACCCGGCGCTCGTGCCCTACCGGCGGATCATCCGCTCCTTCGGTTCGAGCGAGGCGGTGCTCGCGGCCTACGACGATCCAGAGCTCTTCTCACCGCCCGGCATCGAACGGCTGCGGGGGCTCACCGACACGCTCGCCGCGCTGCCGGGCGTCGCCTCCGCCACGAGCCTCGCCGACGGGCCATCGGGCTGTTGTCGGTGTCGATGATGCGGTTGCCCAGCGGCGTGTCGGCGAGGCTCGTGGCGGAGGCGACGCCCGGCAGCGCGGCGAGCGTGTCGGTGAGCCCCCGCAGCCGTTCGATGCCGGGCGGTGAG
>JBJTSM010000636.1:0-3543 GCA_046076685.1 Planctomycetia bacterium
GGCCACCTTCGCCCACGGGCTGGCGGTCCGCTGCTTCATGCCCAGCGCGATCTTCTCCCGCTCGCGGTCGATGTGGAGCACCTGCACCTCGACCTCCTGGTCGATCTGCACCATCTCGCTGGGATGGCCGATGCGGCCCCAGCTCATGTCGGTGATGTGGAGCAGACCGTCGATGCCGCCCAGGTCGACGAACGCACCGAAGTCGGCGATGTTCTTGACCACGCCGCGGCGGACCTGGCCCACCTCGAGCGTCTCCATGAGCTGCTTCTTCCGTTCCGTCCGCTCCTGCTCGATGAGCGCCCGCCGCGACACGACGATGTTCCGCCGCGCCTCGTCGATCTTGAGCACGAGGCACTGGATCGCGCGGCCGCAGTAGTCGCCGATGTCGGCGGGGCGGCGGATGTCGACCTGACTGGCCGGCAGGAAGACGTTGACCCCCGAGATGTCGACGAGCAGGCCGCCCTTGATCTTGCGGGTGACGAAGCCGGTGACCACGTCGTTCTCATGCACGCTCTCCATCACGCGCAGCCAGTCCTCGATCCGGCGCGCCTTCCGCTTGGAGAGCGTGATCAGGCCCCGCTGCTCCTCGACCTGGCCGTCCTCGAACTCCTCGAGCAGCACCTTGACCACGTCGCCCACCTGCGGCGCCGGCTCGGTCTCATCCCATTCGTTCCGCGGGATGTGGCCTTCGCTCTTGTAGCCCACGTCGACGAGGACGAACTCGTCGTCGACCCGCAACACCTTCCCCTCGAGCACCGAGTTGACCGCCAGCGTGGAGGTTCCGATCGAGTATTCACCCGCGTCTGCTCCGGCGAGGGCGAGTTCCAGTTCCTGATCGAGTTCGTCTCCGAGTTCCAGTTCGCGAATGAGGTTGCGGTTGACCATGCGTGGGGGGGTTTGGGGTAAACGGGTTGGAGGAGGGGGACGCGCGGGCCACAATTGAAAGAGCCGCGTAGTGTAGCAGCCCCCGAGGGGGCGAACAATCGAGCGTTTGCCCTCGCCACGCCAGATTTCCCGACCGTCACGACCGCACCGCTCTCCGAGTCGGCCCCGCCCGGCGGCCGAAAAAAACCGTATGAGCCGCATTCGTTTCCTTCCGCTGCTGCTGGCCGTGCTGGCGGTGGCGACCGTCGCCGGGCCGGCCCGGGCCCAGTTTGCCGCCGCGGAGGCCGGGTCGGCCGCCCCCACGCTCGGGGACATGCGCACCCAGAAATACCGCGTCGGCGTCGTCGTGACGGCGGAGGGGGGGCCCTGCCGGGGCATCTACGCCACCCTGCCCGTGCCCGCCGACTGGCCCGAGCAGAAGGTACAGATCGTTCAGGAGGACGTCTCACCCGACGTCCGCGGCCTGCGGTATCGCACGCTGCCCGGCGGGGTGAAGCAGATGATCGTGGAAATCCCCGACCTGCCGGCGGGCGACAAGGCCCACGCCATCGTGACCTTCTCGCTCGAGCGGGCCTCCATCCTCCCGCCCGCAGATCCGTCCACGCTGACCATCCCGCGGAAGCCCGACCGGGCGCTGCGTGCCTTCCTCGGCGCGAGCCCCTACATCGAAACCCGCCACCCGAAGATCCTGAAGCTCGCGAAGGCGACCGGCGCCGATCTGGACGGCTGGCAGAAGGTCGAGGCGATCTACGATGCGGTCCGCGAGAAGGTCGAATACCGCAACGGCGACCTGAAGGGCGCCGCGCGGGCACTGGCCGACGGCTGGGGCGACTGCGAGGAACTCACCTGCCTCTTCATCGCGATGGCCCGAGCCGAGGGGATTCCGGCCCGCACGGTCTGGGTGGAGGGGCACTGCTACCCCGAGTTCTACCTCGTCGATGCCGACGGCCAGGGCTGGTGGTATCCCTGCCAGGCCGCGGGCACCCGGGCCTTCGGCGGCATGCCCGATCAGCTGCCGATCCTGCAAAAGGGCGACTCGTTCCGCGACCCGGACCGCCCGGCCAAGACGCTGCGATACGTCTCCGAGTTCATCAAGGGCTCGGCCACCGATGGTGGTGGCTCACCCAAGGTGACCTGGATCCGCGAAGGCGCTTGAGCCGCCCCGAATCGGGGTGATGATCCACCACGTCACTCGGCGCCGGCGAACACTTCTTCGCTGATCGGCCGACCGAAGGCATCCTTCGCCACGGGCGTGAACCAGCGCGGAACGATCGGCAGGCCGGCTTCCCGCCAGGCGGCCTCGAGCCGATCGCCTGCCAGCTTCACGATCCGCTCGCGGCCGCGACCGGCCAGCGTGGAACGATCGGCCCACGGGGTGACCGGGCCGTCGAAGCCGGCGTTCTTGGCCTGCGTCAGGATGGCGGCGGAATTGATCACACCGGTGTCGCCCGGCATCAGTCGCTGCGCGTGGGTGAGTTCGCCCGCCGCGATATCGCGGGGCGCGTCGGAGAGCCGGACTTCCACGATCCGCCCCTTGGGCGCCTTGGCGATGAGTTCCAGCGGCTCGCCGGTGATGTGCAGGGCCCAGGAATCGACCACGCCGCCGATGCGGGGATGCGACACGGCCAGCAGGCCGAGCAGGCCCTCGAACGTGTGGATGAAGTGGTGGGCTTTTCCTTCCCGCGCCTCGGCTTCGGGCGTGATCGCCAGGCCGAGCGAGATGTTGTGGCCGTCGAGCAGGCCGCCGATCGTGTCGAGCCGCGTGCGATACTGCTCGAAGAAGTCCTTGAACGAATGTTCGTCCGAGGCGGCCGCCACCGTGGCGACGGCGCGGGTGGCCTCGGTGGCCTGGGCGAACTCGAGCCGCTTCGGCAGGAGCGCCATTTCCGCCTTGAAGGTCGCCTCGTCGGCGTCGAGCGTGACGGGCAGCCGAAACACGCCGCACTTGAGCCGCGCGCTCACCATCAGCCGCCGCGCGTGCGGCACCCCGAATGCCTCCGCCTGTTGCTGGAAATCGACGAGGTCGATTTCCATGGCGTCGAAGCCGAACGACAGGGCCAGTTCGATGAGTTCGCTGGGGCGACCGGAAAGGGGCAGGCCGAACGTGCTGAGGTTGCGGAACATCGCTTTAAATAATTCTCCTGGGCTTGAGGCTGGGCTCGAAAGTATGCCCGAAAGGCCCGGCTTTTTGAAGCGGGGTCCGGTCCCGGCCGGATTCAAGCCGAACGCCGTGGGCTTGTATGGGAAGCACCTCCACATAAAAGCCCAGGGCGCGAGCCCGGGGATCGCGCCGGATGCAGGCTCCACATAAAAGCCCCGGGCGCAAGCCCGGGGATCGCGCCGGACGCGGCCCCCACATAAAAGCCCCGGGCGCGAGCCCGGGGATCGCCTTCACGCCGGGCCGTGCTCCCTTGCCGGCTGGAGCTCCGCGAGATTCATCCCCAGCCGTTTGAGCTTCTTGTAGAGCGTGGTGCGGTTGATGCCGAGGGCCCGGGCGGCGGCGTCGCGTCGCCAGTTGTGCCGTTCCAGAGCCTCGAGGATCAGCCGGCGCTCGGGGTGCACCATCGACCGCTTGAGCGAACCCATGGCATCGGTTCCCGGCGTCCCCGGCGACGCGGGCCGGCCGGTGCCGCTCCTGACCGCCGGCGGCAGATCGCC